>JAUYDN010000197.1 GCA_030691775.1 Dehalococcoidia bacterium | reverse complement strand
AGCATCTTCGTTACCGGGCGGGCGGGTACGGGCAAATCAACACTTTTAAGCTATTTCAACCGCACCACGAGAAAGAAGATAGTCGTGCTCGCGCCCACGGGCGTCGCCGCGCTCAATGTCAGAGGGCAAACGATACACTCTTTCTTCCGCTTTAAGCCTAACATCACCCTGGAAAAAGTGCGGCGTCTCCGCTCCCGGGATAAAGATTCCGGCATCTACCGCAAGCTGGACGCCGTTGTCATCGATGAAATCTCGATGGTGAGAGCCGACCTGCTCGACTGCGTCGATAAGTTCCTGCGTTTGAACGGTCCTGAAGCTGACCTGTC
Source organism: Dehalococcoidia bacterium (assembly GCA_030691775.1). Taxonomy (GTDB): domain Bacteria; phylum Chloroflexota; class Dehalococcoidia; order Dehalococcoidales; family Fen-1064; genus JAURWL01. The sequence continues at coordinate 3,318 of JAUYDN010000197.1, read as the reverse complement.
CTTCGGCGGTGTACAGATGATATTCATCGGCGATTTGTACCAACTGCCGCCGGTGGTCACGAGTAGCGAGAAACAACTGTTCGCCTCGCTCTATGAATCACCCTATTTCTACAGCGCTAACGTGTTCAATTCATTTGAGATGGAGTTCGTCGAGCTGGAAAAGGTCTACCGCCAGCAGGACCAGGAGTTTATCCGCCTGTTGAATTCCATACGCAACAAGTCGGTTGACGAAGCCGGGCTGGTGGCGCTTAACCGGCGGTACCTGCCTCAATTCGAACCGCCACCCGGCGATTTCTATATCTACCTGACCACCACCAACGCACTCGCCGAGGAAATAAATAACCGCCGTCTTGCACAACTCAAGAGTTCGCCCCACACTTTCACCGCTTACATCGAGGGTGATTTCGGGAACGAGTACCTGCCCACCGCCGTAAACCTGCAGGTAAAGACCGGTGCCCAGGTGATGATGCTCAACAACGATAGCCTCGGACGCTGGGTGAACGGCAGTATCGGGGAGATAACAGCGGTGGAATGGGATAGAAGCATCGACCAGCACATCATCACGGTCGAGCTTTCCGATGGCGAGACAGTGGAGGTGACGCCCTTTACCTGGGAGATATTTAGCTATTTCGTTGAGGGCGCCCAGCTAAAATCGGAAGTCGTAGGCAAGTTCACCCAGTACCCGCTGATGCTCGCCTGGGCGGTGACCATTCATAAAAGCCAGGGCAAAACTTTCAGTAAGGTCATCATCGATTTCGGCAGGGGCACCTTTGCGCACGGACAGGCATATGTGGCTTTGAGCCGCTGTACCTCATTAGAAGGTATGGTGCTGAAAAAACCTCTGGTAAAACATCACATATTGATGGATTACGACGTGGTCAAGTTCCTGACCCGGTACCAGTACCAAAAAGCCGAGCAGGCTAATCCCGCAGATGACAAAAGAACTGCGATTGAGAAAGCCATCAGTAATAAATCGGCTTTGCAGATAGTCTACCTGAAACCCAATGACGAGAAATCGAAGCGAATCATCCTGCCGGAATCGGTGGGAGAGATGGAGTACCAGGGTAAGACATACCTGGGAGTACGGGCATTCTGCCTCACCCGCAACGAGGAGCGGAACTTCCGCATCGACCGGATATTGAAAATGGAAGAGGTAACCGATATTCGTTGATAACGAACCCTCTTTTTTTGAAGCAAAGCACCGGCGTTGCCTCAAATGTCATTCTGAGTCCCGATGTCATCGGAACGATGCACTCGGGAGAACGAAGAATCTCCCAGCCTACTGAGAAGGCACGGAGACCCTTCCCCCGACCTGTCGGGGTCAGGGTGACAAAGAAGAGCACTTTTGGGGCAAAGCCGTTTCACCCATGTACCAGGTTACGGGGCAACGCCCTTAATCCAGGTGGCTACAGCAGAGATTTCCGTTGCCGTCCAACCGCTCGCAAATGAGCTCATGGAACACGATGTCAAACTACTTATTCGCATTAGCTATCATTTTGGCACAAACCGAATAGTGGCACAGTCGTCCCTGCCTGTGCGGCTTTTCTCCATTAAACTGCCATCATGTTCGCACAACCGAATTACAATCTGGCTCTGTGTGCGGTTCGGAACAGCCGCAGGCGCATAACAGCCGTGGTTTTATTTCGGTCGCTATTGCTATTTACTACGCAGAGCATAAACATGTTTGCATAAGACGATTTGTGGTGGGTTACTTCCTTTCGAAATCTGAAAGCCGATACCCCTTGAAACCGGACTAACCCACCCTACAAGATGTAATCTACTTAATGCTCTTCGTAATATTACTTAGTCGGGTCTAACACGCGCCCCACGAACAGGACCGTACCGGTGGGGTTATCTCGAATGAAGAATATGAAAGGCTTATCGATGGTCATGACCGCCTGCTGGACAGGCACAGATGTCACTCCAACTACTACCGCCGTCGCCGCCGCGGCTTCCGTCCCTTCCTCATCCACGGCAACGAATGCCTTGTGAACAACATCCTGGATGAAGAGGTCACGCTTGCCGTTCATACCGGATAAGTCCGCGCTTTCCGTGAAAGCCACCCCCATCCCCAGTGAAGTGAGCGCGTCTTTCAGCCCGAAGCTGGACTCGAACTCGAACTTCGGCATGGTGAGGTTCACCGTACTCCTCCCCAGCTTACCGATGATTTCATTAACCGTCTTAGCATCGAGAGACTTTTCAAAAGCCTCGAACTGCCCCGAGGATGGTAGCAAAATCACCATAGAAAGCTCGCGCCCATCGTATGGCAGTTCTATAGCCTGGTAGTTCGTCCCCTGAGCGTACCGGAAAGATTCCATTTGCCGCATCATCGGTACGGTCACCTTACTACCGTTGAGCAGGGTAAATTGCCCGTCACTGGTGGCACCTTCGTTGAACGGGTATTGCCAGGCCGCATTAAAGTAGACGGCATTGGTCAGCACCAGACGAGTGAGCGTAGTGATGACTCCCTGCGGAATCAGGTCTTTGATTCTCTGCTCGGTCTGCTCGGCGACCCAATCGTTAATCGTGACCCGCGATTTCTCGGTCTCTTTTATGAAATCGAGAAGGCGCAGACCTGCGCCGTAGTTCTGACTCAATACATCCAGAAAAGCCGGCAGGAACTGGTAATCTTTTTGTCCCCAGATGGCATTGACCACGCGCAGACGGAAACCTTCCCCTTCCTTGCCTCTGGCACCCTTACCGCGTTCTTTAAGCTGGAGGTCCAGGCTATTAAATGCCGGGTGCAGTCGCGCTTGTGCCAGCTTGAAGCTAAGCGCGCCGGACATTGCCTTCTCCGTATCTCCACGGGCGCCTGCCCAGGTCATCGCCAGCGCTTCGGAAATGCTGTACGGCGAATAGAACAGGTTACCAGCCGTCTTCTGCCTCAGTATCTGGTACAGGCTAAAGGCAAAGGCGGTATTGCCATCCACGAGAGTCTGCAAATCAATCTGGGCGACTACCGGGGTGGTGACCCTCGGCTTCTCCGATTGCACCACCTGACCGGAAACGGGTTGCGCACAACCCGCGAGTCCCAGCACGAGTACCGCAGTGAGTAACAGCGCAAATATTTTTTTCATCACATCTCCTCTTTTTCCCCGCGTTTTCTCTCTATTATTATAATAGAACGAAATATCAACTGTGGAAGTTAGGTGGTTGATTAGCTGTCAGCTAGTGGAATGTCTCCGAAATAACTTGACAATTACACATGGAGTGTGGTGCCACGGACGAAATATGAAAATGATGGTTGCAAAGGGTGGGAAAGCAAGATGACTGCCAACTTGCACAAGGGAGTTGAGAGGGGCATCAGCCCCTCTCAAA
>JAUYDN010000190.1 GCA_030691775.1 Dehalococcoidia bacterium | reverse complement strand
GTTGAGAGGGGCGTCAGCCCCTCTCAAAATAGTTCTTCCCCTTCTCTGCGGAGAAGGGGCAAGGCTTGCCCTGAGCTTGCCGAATGGGGGATGAGGCGCTGTGTAAGAACTGGCATCTTTTATTCAGAATTGTAAAGCTGTTATTGAGACACTCCATTAGCATCTATTTTCTTTCCACCGTCTCAGGCTGTTTGTGTGCCGTTTTCCTCCGTTTAGCGATTATTTAGGTATCCGTTTAGGAAATTTTTATGACTTAACAACCGTCATTTAGGCTTTGTTCACGGTCGCGGTCGTAGGCTAGATGTACATGACAAAAAGGTCTGCGATGAATAACGTGATGAAGAAGGGTCTTTGCGTCTTCGGCATCATCCTCCTTGTGACCGGTCTGGCTTCTATCTCCGTGTGCCAGCAGACCGGGGCAGGTCGAATCGCCGATTACGTGACAGAAGACGAAAAATCGATTGGAGGTTACGCCCCTCCGTTACAATGGTACATCGAAAAGATTGAAGCCGATGCTAGCTGGGAGGCGACCGGGGGCGGTGTGAATGTAGTGGTGGCGGTACTGGACACGGGCATCGATGCTCAGCATGAAGACCTGGCGGGTAGAGTGATAAAGGGTGTCAACTTCACCACCAGCCGCACTACGGCGGATATCAACGGGCACGGCACGCTCATCGCCGGCATTATTACGGCATCGATGGAAAACCTTAAAGGCGCCACCGGCATCGCCTACCGGAGCAGTCTGCTCAACGTGAAGGTTGCCGGTGATGATGGGTTCGTAAACCCGGAGGCAGTGGCGAAGGGTATTGTCTGGGCAGTAGATAACGGCGCACAGGTCATCAATCTCAGTCTCACTTTGAGTAAACCACATCCTCAAGTCGAGGAAGCAGTAAGATATGCCTGGGAGAAAGGGGCGGTGATTGTAGCGGCCGCGGGCAACACCGCCGGTAACAGACCAGCTTACCCCGCCGCCTTCCCGAACGTCATCGGGGTGGCAGCTACCGACCGCGATGATAAAATGACCCGCTGGACCAGCCGCGGTGACTGGGCGGGTGTGAGCGCTCCCGGGGTAGACATCTACTCCACGCTACCGTCCGATAAATACGCGTATAAAAACGGCACATCATATTCCGCGGCACTGGTCTCCGGGGAAGCCGCCCTGCTCTTTGCCGTGGCGACTGACCGTAATCAGAACGGCGCGGTCAATGACGATATCAGGAACGCCATCATCGACAACACGGATACCGCCAGCCGCATCAACGTCTTCAAAGCCACGAAGCAGTTAACGGCGGGGAAATAGTAACAGCAATTAGCTATCAGCTTTCAGCCATCGGCTTACAGTTATCAGTAGTCAGTAATCAACTATCATTCTCGTCCAATTAGACATTAGATATTGTTTGTCACTTGTTACTTGGAAGTTGGCATTTTGGGGGGTGGGGAAGTGGTTGCACAACATATCCAGTCAAGGTATGATTCTTGTACTCCCATCTTTTTACACTCATTTGGGGAGTAATAAATAGAGAGGAGTGCCACTGTGCAGTGCAGTCGTTGTCATAAAGAAATTACCGAGCAACAGAGCTACGTGAACAAGGGCAAGGTCTATTGCGAAGACTGCCTGATGGACATCGGGCTGAACAAGGGTGAATGCGACCCGTGGGCAACCTATGTGGACAACCGCACGCGGGTCCAGGCGGGGCAGACCGGCACCGATGGTTTAACCGAGCTTGAAAAACAGGTCTATGAATTCGTAAAAACAAGGGGTAAAGTTACGCGCGCCGAGGTTGTCCAGGAGCTCAAACTGACCCAGGCGGAGCTAAACGCCCAGCTTATGCCATTACTCCACGCGGACATCATCAAAGAGAAGAGCGAGGGGGGTAAACAGTACCTGGTGGCACTGAAATAGTATTCAGTTGTCAGTTTGCAGTTATTATTCGCATTAGCTATCAAGTTGGCACAAACCGAATGGTGGCACAGGCATCCCTGCCTGTGCGGTTTTTCTATCAAACTGCCATCATTTTCGCACAGCCGAATTAGTCATCAGTGGTTAGTCAACAACTGGCACACGGGACAAATCAGCGTTTACTGTCTACTGTTGTCTACCTCGGTAACCCCAGCACCCTTTGCGCGATGATATTGCGCTTTATTTCCGTGGTGCCGGTCTCGATGCTGGCGCCCCGCGACCGCAGGAAACTGTACTGCCACCTCCCCTGCTCGATAGCGTGGGGACTGCCCCGCATCAGGCGGCTGTACGGTCCCTGCACCTCCATGACGAATTCCTGGATGCGCTTGTTCAGCTCCACGTTGAACAGACTGCCGATGCTACCTTCCGGACCCGGCCTGCCGTCACGCAACTGTTTCGTCAGGTTCCGCAGTCCCAGGTACTTCGCCACGTTGACCTCGATGAATAATTGCGCCATCCGGTAGCGGATGAGCGGGTCATTACTCTTACCCTGCTGTTGTATTACCCTGATAAGGTCTTTAAATGTGTTTTCGCGGGCGATAGCCTGACCCAGACTCGAACGCTCGAACTCGAGGGCGCCGGCTGCCACGTACCAGCCCATATTTTTCTCTCCGATAATCTGGTGCCTGGGAATACGCACATTATCGAAGAAAGTCTCATTGAACTCAGCCGTGCCGGTCATATTGCGCAGGGGTCTCACCGTAATACCCGGCGTCTTCATATCCACGAGCAGGTAGCTGAGGCCGCGGTGCTTGGGCGCAGTGGGGTCGGTCCGCGCCAGCAAAACCGCCCAGTCTGCCAGGTGCGCATGACTGCTCCAGACCTTTTGCCCGTTGACGACGAAGTGGTCGCCTTCCTCCAACGCGCGAGTCTGTACGTTCGCCATGTCCGACCCGGCTTCCGGCTCCGAGTAGAACGTGCACCACATTTCCTCACAGCTGAGGATTTTAGGGATAAACCGTTTCTTCTGCACTTCCGTACCAAAACGCAGGATTGCCGGACCGCACCAGCCGATGCCGTGGACATTGGTGAGACCGGGGGCGCGGTGCAGAGCCATCTCCTGGTGGAAGATAACCTCTTCCATAAGCGTGCCGCCCCTGCCGCCGTACGCTATGGGCCAGGTGATGCCCGCAAACCCGGCCTGGTGTAATTTTCGGTGCCACCAGATACTGAACCGGTGGAATTCTTCGGAATCTATCTCCGGTCCGGGCACGTCCGGGTGTGCCCACCAACGGGGTAGTTCCTTCATATTTACCGCCAGCCATTCCTTGAGTCGCGTGCGAAAAGCTTCTTCTTCAAGTGTAAAAGTAAAGTCCATCGCTACCCTCCTTGTTTCCGGTGCAGTTCTTCACCGGCGGTTAATTTTGGATGCGCCGGATACTTCAATCCTGCCGACCGTCGGATTACCGCCGAACGTCAATCGCGATGCGCCGCTGACTTCGATATCGCTCCGGCTGGAGACTTCCAGGTCAGCATTGCTGGCGCCGCTAAGCCTGACATCCGCGTTCTGGACACGGTAATTCGCTAACCGTAGAGAGCTGGCGCCGGACGCTTCCAGTCCCGCCGTTTCAGCCGTACCTGTTAGCTCCAGATTCATTAGCGCCGACCTCCGTGACCGCAGGTTTTGTTTTCCTATCATATACCACATTGCGGTAATTATCATCACGCCACCGACCGGTAATAGATTACTCGCACGGTTTAAACTTCGGCAGAGTAATTTCCTCCGTCACATCGTCGAATATAACCTCGACCGGCATGCCGACTTTTATGTCCCCGGGTTTACAACCAAAAGGTCAAAACCACGGCGAAAAACTTAAAGCTTAACCAGATACTTCATTCAAATCGGTTTTAACTTTTAACCTGGGCTTTTAGTCCCCTGACCTTATCCCGACAGGGGATTGAGTTTTGAAATTTGACTTACCAGCAAAATGTGACGAATATCGGAGAGATATTTTACAAATCTATTTCCACGCGCCGGTATTCAGGTCGATGGTGATGTTATTATCCGGTGGTGCCAGGTCGTGCCAGAGTCCGTCAAGCAGTCCTTTCCTGGAGAAGACCACCAGCCAGCCACGTAGACCCGCGCCCTTTGCGGAAATCACGGGTTGTCCTGCGGGCAGTTTTTCATCACCAGCATAATGCGCCACAAAGGCATTACCCACCTGCTCCGCCAGCAGTTCCGCACCATCAGCCGGTATCCCGAAAGTTTTCAAAGTATCCACGGCAATATTGACAATGCCGTTTGTCACGTACTCGCGTGCAAAGTCCTGGAAGTTCCCGCTGTATCCTTTTATCGCTTCAACTCTGCCGCTCCGAATATGTACTTTCTGGTCGGCGGTTATTTCGATGTTACGGTAAGGGCAGGGATAAGTAACCAGGGAGCCGGTCTCGATATCGTAAAGGAATTTATTTTCACCCGCGAAACGTTTTAACGTGATGTCCTGAGCGTGGTAATGCCCGGTGAAAACGAGCCGTGCGCCATACTCCGCGAAAAGCCGCGAGATATACTGAAAGTCATCCACGAGATACATTCCGAAATACTTCTCCTGCCCGTTATAGTGCTCAACAACGCCATGATGCATCATCACCATAACTGCTTTGCCTTGCTCGTGCGCCTTGATGAGCATCTCTTCAATCCAGCGCAGAGTCCCTGGTGAAAAGCGTCCGTCAGTGACGGCATCATTTACGCCTTCATTTTCCCTGTAGCGGTTTGCATCCAGTGCCAGTAACCATAGTCCTTTTTCCGGCTCGACGATATAGCTCAACGAGGCAGAATCCCGGTAAAGCGCTTCTCCGTAACCGAATGCCCGGTAAATCTCAGCGAACTCACCCGGGGTGATATTGCGTACGGGTTGAGAACCCGCGGCGCTGTAACTGACCGCGTTCGGATTCAGAATATCGTGGTTGCCGGGCACCACGTAGACCTGCTTGCCGCTGGCTTCTATTTCCCGGAGATAAGAAGCACAAAGCTCGTGGGAGACGCGCTCACCGTCCTTGGTAAGGTCACCGGAGACCAGCACGAACCGCGCTGGCGTTTCCTTTACCCACCCGATGACCGATTTCATAATCCGGGTGCTTTCCCTGAGCAGTTTACGGTCGTTCGCCAGGTACTCATCGAGCGCCGGGCTTTCCATACCCAGCTCAGGTGCGAAGACATGTGGGTCGCTGAACACCGCAAAGCTGGTGGGCGGGTATTGCGCCGGTAATTTGGAAATAACCGTTTGGACCGATTCATCATATCGATAGCGGAAAACCGGCGGCTTGGTGGTCGCGGAACACGCAGAAGAAGTAACAAGTATCAGAAAACAGAGTACGCCAATAAGAGCTTGTCCCTTTATTCGCATCGATACCCTCAGAAGTGGCATTTCTTTTTAGCTATCATGTTGGCACAAACCGAATGGTGGCACAGGCGTCCCTGCCTGTGCGGCTTTTCTCCATCAAACTGCCATCATGTTCGCACAACCGAATCAGGCGTTTATAATAGCGATTTCGCAAGCTTTACGGCGCGGCTCGCGTCCGGGGCATAGCCATCCGTACCTTATCTTTGAGAACGTCCCCATCGAAGGTAAGAACGCATTCCCGTATTTGTAAGAGCAGGTCCTCCACTGGCTTACCGTTCCGGTTCATTCTATCGCCTCTCTAAAGGTGCCAGGTCACGGATGAGATGGGCGGAATACGCGCGCATCATGGCTATGTTTTTACCCTTCTCATCGGAATAGGTGTATTCGGTGACAAAAAACACTGTCCGTGCCGTCTGCCACTTGTCTACGAGCCTGGCTTTCATTGTGTAAATGTGGTCGACGAAAAGCGGAGAATACATCACGAGGTCGGTGCCGGCGTCCATCGAGGTGCGCAGGCGGGAAGAGCGCAGGATATTCGTCCGCAATTGGGGTCTGCCCTGGTAGAGCATGTAACAGACCTCGTGGGGTGTTAGAATCGGCGGTCCCCACGGCGAAGCATAACGGTACCACCAGTTGTAATCTTTAATGGCATCCAGCCGTGGCACGAAGTCCTTCATTTTTACAATCGCTTCGAAAGGGGCACGCGATTGTCCCACCACCATCTCCGGCAGGATGTCATCATCAACGCTTTTGTGCTTGACCGGGTGTCTCTCCCATGGTGGTACAGGCTTTTCTCCGGGTTTCGGGAGCGTTGCCCAGCCGTGAGTCGACTCCTCCCCATCGCGGTTTTCCAGATGGTAGCCGATGCGGCGGGCTTCTCTGGATTCTGAAGGTCTCTCTTCCCACATCACGCGTACATCACCTTCATAGACCGGGGCGCGGTGGCGGACGCTCAGGGTACCGCCTTCATACCACATGTGCCCGAAGCTGGCATCGATGGCGCCGCTCGCGAGGCTGAGAAGTGTCAGTCCTCCCACAAACCCGCCTTTAAAACCCAGCGCCTGTGCCGCCGCATTATCGTGGATAAGAGTAACAGGCGGCAGGCTCTTATCTTCCCGTTCACCCGTCTCCTGTGGTTTACGTGCAAAAACCCACGGACCGGCGTACATAGTCCACCCCCTGAAAAAGTCCAGTGTGCTCAAAATACTATCATCGCAGGGGGAATAAGTCAAAACTCGGTGCCTTTCTCACTCAAAACACTACTCGTCCCGCTGAAGAACCGCGCTGTATCATGTCCCCCTTTCCTATATAACGCGGCGTTCCCCTAAAAGTCCAATGCATCCTTGTCACATTTGAGGCAAAGCCTGCATAACGCCGGAATGCGGTCATCCGGGCACGAAGGGAAAATGGTGGGATTTTTGATATAATAGTAGACGTGAACACACGAGAGATAGAAATTCTGGATGATATTTCATTTAATCTTAAACCGGAGCAGGTGATTACGCGGATGCGCCTGCGCCATTCAAACCCGCAGATTGAGGCAATAGTACGTGAACTGCTGGAGCAAGTCCTGCCGGTCGCTCACCCGAAAGCCGTTTACATCGCGTCCTGGGTGGATAACAAGGATAGCTTCAGCGTAGATATTGAGGGTGCCAGATTCACCAGCCGTGTGCTCAGTAAGAACCTGACGATGTTCAAGCGGGTCTTCCCCTACGTTGCTACCTGTGGGTGCGAGCTTGAAGAAATCAGAATCTCCAGTCAGGATATGCTGAAAACCTACTGCCTCGATGTCATCAAAATGCTGGCACTGGGCACGGCGATTGCCCGCCTTTCAGAAACGGTCACAAAAAAGTACACACTGGGGCAGACCTCTCACATGAATCCGGGTTCGCTGGCGGACTGGCCCCTGCCGGAGCAACAAAAGCTATTCCCGCTCTTCGGAGACGTGGAGAAACTCATCGGTGTGCGGCTTTCTACAAGCTCGATGATGTACCCCCTCAAGTCTTCATCCGGCATCTTCTTCACCTCGGATACCAGGTTCGAGAGCTGTCAACTGTGTCCGCGTGAGAACTGTCCCGGCAGGCGCGCGACATATTCAACCGAGATGTTGGAAAAGTACCTGGGTTAACCTCAGATTTGTTCGGCAAAGTTGTTTAGCAACCATATTTTGTCATTACTATGAAAATAGTCTTCTTGTCATTCTGGAGGAGTCCGTCTCTCCAATACCACGAAGGACGACGAAGAATCTCAGGGTGAGGTGGCAGAAGCATTACCGACTGGTAAAAGTCACGACCTCACCGAGAAATTACGACCCCATTTTCATACTTCGTGGTACCGATGTAATCGGCATGACTGATTCCAGCCCCTCGTCGTGCTCGGAATAAACTCCGGCTGGAATCCAGAAGGGGAGTGGGGGACTGGATTCTCGGGTCAAGCCCGAGAATGACATTAATAAACAATCTCTTGGGCTCCATTTGCCTTTTCCCCCCGAAACAGCAATAATAGCAACATCTCTCTTTTAGAAAGGTCACCAAATGAAATATCGTAAGTTCGGCAAACTGGACGGGAAAGTCTCCGCGCTCGGGTTCGGGGCGATGCGCTTGCCTGTCACCGACCGCATGAACCCTACCCTCATCGATGAACCCCTCGCTATCCAGATGATGCGGTACGCTTTTGATAACGGTGTGAATTACGTTGATTCGGCTTACGGCTACCACGGCGGCCAGAGTGAAATCGTGGTGGGTAAGGCTTTGCAGGACGGCTACCGGGAGAAGGTGAAACTAGCTACCAAGTGTCCCGCGTGGATGTTGCAAAAAGCCGATGATTTCGATAGGTTCCTCGATGAGCAACTCAAGAAACTCCAGACGACTAAAATCGATGTCTACCTGTTCCACGGGTTGGACCGTACCCGCTGGCCCAACATCCGTGGTATGGACGTTCTGCCCCGTGCCGAACATGCTATCGCCGACGGACGCATCGGGTGCATCGGTTTCTCTTTTCACGATGAGTTCGATACGTTCCAGAACATCGTCGATGGCTATGATAACTGGGCGATGTGCCAGATACAGTACAACTACTTGGATACGGAAAACCAGGCGGGCACAAAGGGACTCAAGTACGCGGCGGATAAGGGCATCGCCGTGGTGGTGATGGAGCCCGTACGTGGCGGACGCCTGGCAAAGCCCGTGGAAGCAATCGCGAAGGTGTGGAAAACAAGTCCGCGCCAGTGGAGTGCGGCGGAGTGGGCATTGCAGTGGGTCTGGAACCAGCCGGAAGTTGCGCTGGCTTTAAGCGGCATGTCCACGATGGAGCAGGTAGTGGAAAACGTCGTGGCTGCAAACCGTTCCGGTACCGGGACTTTATTCGGGGATGACCTGGCACTGGTCGGACGTGTGATGGAGGCATACAAGACCCTTTACCCCATCCCCTGCACCGCCTGCGGTTATTGCATGCCCTGTCCTCACGGCGTGGAAATCCCGCGCGTCTTTGAAATTTACAACGAGGCAATTGTTTTCAACGACCCGGCGATGGGCAGGTTTATGTACCGCGGTCCGAGAGGGCTGAAAGAGGAGCAAAGGGCAGATAGGTGCGCTGAGTGCGATACCTGCGTGGAGCTTTGCCCGCAGAAGATTAACGTCCCGGAGTGGATGAAAAAAGTCCACGAATTACTGGGACCCCCGCCGGCGCCACCAACATCGGCTAAGCCGGCTTAGGAATAACCAATAACCAAAAGACAAAAATTAAACATACGTGTAGGGTGGGTTGAGGGACGATGAAATCATCATGAAACCCACCATATTATTCTTTTTCGGTGGGTTACGCTTCCCGATTCTATCGGGAGACTAACCCACCCTACAAATTCACTCTTTTGTCATAGGAAAACCCGCTGCTGGGACCGCCGCCGGCGCCACCGCCTAGTCCGGCGAAACCTGCGGCTTAGACAGTTTTCTCCCCACGGAAAATGCCTTGGATACAAAATCGCCAATTTTCCGGTATTCGCCATTAGGCAAGAAAACCAGCGGGTCGAGCTTTTCCGTCACAATCCGTCCGTGCTCATCCAGCACCGCTTCATCGATATGCGTCTCCACCACTTCACCGAGGAACAGGTAGAGCCCTTTAAAATCAAGCTCTTTATAAAGCTTGCACTCGAAGTTCATCGGGCACTCGGCGATGAGCGGAGAGGTTATTTTAGTTGATGGCGCGAGTGTAAACCCGCATGTCTTCGCCTTGTCCGGGTCACGCGTACCGCTAACAATGCCGCAGTAGTCCGCTTCTACATCCTGCCTGGAATTCGGGATGTTGATGGTAAAATTACCCTCTTTGCGGAGATACGGCGTCGAAAAGTGATTTTTGCCCACCGCGATACCAATCAGCGGCGGCGAGCCACCGGCAATCCCGCCCCAGGCAATCGTAATGATATTCGCCGCATTTTCGCCGGTCTTTACGCACACCAGCAGGGTGGGCATCGGGAAAAGTCTCGTAGAGGGACCAATCAGTTTCTTTGCCATTACTCTCCTTTGCTCTACCATTCTGTCGCCAATCACAACCCACCTGCTATTATAGCCTGAACAGGGTGGAAAATCACCCGCGCAAACCAATCTTATCCAAAATAGGTTTGACCTGTTGGTCATAGCCCAGGTATCCCGGTGTAATCCGCCACAGCTTACCAACCCCTTTGTCATACCAGCCTTTCGGCGAGCTGAGGATAAACTCTAGCTGGTATCCAGAGGGAGAGAAAACGTCTGGATTCCCGCTCGGAGCTTGCCCCGTACTTGATACGAGGCTGTTAAAAATATGATAGTAATTAACTCCCATTCCTGTTCCCGTGACAATGTTCGGTAGTGACAAGCTGTTTTCTTCCGTTTCTTCGCGTGCTAATCCTGTTCAGATTGGCTATTTCCCACCCGATTAAGAGCTATT
>JAUYDN010000188.1 GCA_030691775.1 Dehalococcoidia bacterium | reverse complement strand
AAATAGCTCTTAATTGGGTGGGAAATAGCCAATCTGAACAGGATTAGCAGGCAAAAATGGAAGAAAACAGCTTGTCACTACCGAACATTATCACGGGAACAGGAATGGGAGTTAATTACTATCATATTTTTAACAGCCTCCTCAAGGGAGAGGATATTATTATGGTGGCATAGGCGTCCCGCCTGTGCGTCTTTCTTATAATATGCATAAAGAAGGGCAAAATGTCGCAGTCAAGATTTAAAGCCGTACTCTTCGACCTCGATGGCACCCTGCTGGACACACTGCTGGACCTGGCAAATTCCGTCAACGATGCTTTGCGCCGCCTCGGCTTCGCCACTCACCCCACCCCCGCGTACCGCTACTTCGTCGGTGAGGGCAGGGAAATCATGGCGCTGAAATCGTTACCACCTGACCACCGCGACCCCGCCACCGTAAATAAGCTGGTCGCGCTGATAAACCAAGAGTATTCCCGCCAGTGGGCCATCAACACCCGTCCCTACCCCGGTATACCGGAACTGCTCGATACGCTGGCAGGAATGGATATAAGAACGGCGGTACTCTCCAATAAAGCCGATGACATTTCGAAAACAATGGTCGCGGGTTTACTGGGCAGATGGAGATTCGATGTGGTGCGTGGCGCTCTGAACGGCGTGCCCAAAAAGCCCGACCCCACCGCCGCCCTGCAGATTGCAAACGAGCTTCACCTCAAGCCGTCAGAATTTATCTATTTGGGCGATTCTGATATCGATATGAAAACGGCGGCGGCGGCGGGGATATACCCTGTCGGAGCGTTATGGGGTTTCAGGACAGAGGAGGAGCTGGCGAGGGGTGGGGCAAAGGTGTTGGTTAAACACCCGATGGAACTGATGAAAATACTTCGGTCTGAACGGGCGTGAAGTCAAATCTCAAAACCACAGGTAAAAAGGTAAAAGTTAATTATCGTCGGATATGAATAGTTCTTACGTACTATTCCACAAACCTGATTGTGCCGTCTTATCTCTATTGTACGGTATCCCCAGGTGCTTATAGGCAAGCGGCGTCGCCATCCTGCCGCGGGGTGTTCTCTCCAGGAAGCCCAACTGTAACAGGTACGGCTCGTAGACGTCCATAATCGTGTCTGAGTCTTCGCTGATGGACGCCGCGATGGTCTCCAGTCCCACCGGTCCCCCGCCGAATTTCTCGATAATGGTGTACAAAACCTTGCGGTCAAGCTCATCTAATCCGATGGGGTCTACTTCCAGCTTCGCCAGTGCCTCCAGCGCTACCTCTTTCGTGCCGATGCCTTTAGCCTTCACCTGGGCATAATCGCGCACCCGTTTCAACAATCGGTTCGCCACGCGCGGCGTTCCCCTTGCGCGCCGGGCAATCTCTTCGATGGCTTCCGGTTCAACTTTAATCTGCAGTATCTGCGCGCTCCGCTTCACGATGGTCCGCACGGATTCCTCATCGTAGAAGTCCAGGTGATAAACACCACCGAACCGGTCCCGCAGGGGTGGGCTGAGCAGGGCGTACCGCGTGGTGGCGCCCACCAGTGTAAACGGCGGCAGATTAAGGCGCAGGCTCCGTGCTCCGGGTCCTTTGCCGATGACGATGTCCAGCGCGTAGTCTTCCATCGCCGGGTAGAGGATTTCCTCCACGGCACGGCCGAGCCGGTGGATTTCATCGATGAAGAGCACGTCTTGCTTTTTCAGGTTGGTAAGAATCGCCGCCAGGTCGCCGGTACGCTCGATGGCGGGACCGGAGGTAACCCGGATTTGCACGCCCAGCTCGACGGCGATAATGTGCGCCAGCGTGGTCTTACCCAGTCCGGGTGGCCCGTACAGGAGGATGTGGTCTAACGCTTCACCACGTTTTTTAGCGGCGGCAATGGCGATAAGCAGGTTTTCTTTGACTTTTCCCTGCCCGATGAAGTTATCCATCCGCCGCGGACGCAGGTTCGTGTCAAGCGGACTATCTTCGACTGCTGGCTTGCCGGAAACAACGCGTGCGATTGTTTTACTCCTTAACTCACGTATCGTTATTGCGGTATTATAGCATAAATTGAGCTTTCAGCTATCAGCTGTCAGCACTCAGCTATGGTATAATAGTGTCGTTCAGAAACCATATTACCACCAATCTGAAAAACTCCGTAGAACGATTATGAATACCCGCATTCCAGATGAAAAATTAAAAAACGCTGCCATAAAGCAAGTTGACGCGCAACGGCTCCAGCTACAAAGACTCGCCCTGAAAATCCATGCCAATCCGGAACCGGGCTTCAAGGAAGTCAAAGCAAGCGGGTGGTTGACCGCCTACCTGGAAAAGAAGGGTTTTATCATTGAGCGAGGCATCTGCGACCTAAACACGGCCTTTAGAGCCAGCTACGGGACAGGCAACCCGAAAATCGCGGTCCTGGCGGAGTATGACGCCCTGCCGGGTTTAGGGCACGCCTGCGGTCACAACCTCATCTGCACCATCGCCTGCGGCGCGGCGGTCGCCTCGAAACACACGGTCGATGCCTGCGGTGGCACGGTGCTCGTTATCGGCACACCCTCGGAAGAAATGTACGCCGGCAAGGTGACAATGGCGAAGAAAGGCGCCTTCAACGACCTGGACGTGGCGCTCATCGTCCACCCTGAAACGTTCGATGCGGCCTCAAGCAACGCCCTCGCCTGCCAGAACCTGTACGTTGAGTTCTTCGGTAAGTCTGCCCACGCCTCAGCCGCACCTGACAGGGGTATCAATGCCCTCGACGCTATGATTCTCGCTTATAACGGTATTGGTGCTTTGCGTCAGCACATCCGGAGCACGGCGCGCATTCACGGCATCATTACCGATGGCGGCAAAGCGGCAAACGTGGTGCCCGACCACAGTGCGGCGGAGTTCATCGTCCGCGCCGCGGATGACGCCTATCTTGACGAAGTAGGTCAGAAAGTCTTAAACTGCTTCATCGGTGCGGCGCAGGCAACCGGCGCCCGGTTGGAATACCGCTGGGACGAGCTCCGCTATGCCGCGATGAAAAGCAATATGACGCTGGCACAGCTTTACGCGGATAACATAAAGACACTGGGTCGAGAGGCACGCCTGCCGGCGCCAGGAGGGGGTGGGGGTAGTACGGATATGGGTAATGTCAGCCAGATTGTACCGGCAATTCATCCGATGGTCGCAATTGCACCACGGTCCGTCTCCATTCACTCGCCGGAGTTTGCGCAGGCAGCCGCCGGGGAATCGGGAATACAGGGAATGGTTGATGCCGCTAAAGCCATGGCGCTGATGATTGTCGACCTGCTCGGTAACCCGGATATCTTGCGCAAGGTCAAGGAGGAATTCAGCCAGGCCTAATCGTCACTACGGGCATGGCTTTGTTTATCCCATATATTCTGTTTTCAGGAAATCTGTCACCACCGGGAGAAACCATGATTATTGCTGTCGATGCGATGGGCGGGGACTATGCTCCCCATGAAATTGTAAAAGGCGCCCTCAAAGCCGCCGAAGAATACAAAATCGGTATTGCCCTCATCGGCAAGAAAGAAATTCTCCACGTCCTCACGGCGAGACACACAAAAAAACTTGATATTACCATTGTCGATGCCCCGGACGTTATTTCCGACGAGGAATCGCCAATCGAAGCAGTGACCAAAAAACCGAATGCCTCGATTCCGGTAGGCATCCAGCTGGTCAACCAGGGTAAAGCGCAGGCGTTCGTCTCTGCCGGGAGCACGGGCGCGGTGTTCTTCTGCTCGTTTATGATTCTGGGCAGGGTAGGGGGAATCGAGCGTCCCGCAATCGGGTCTATCGTCGATCTCAATATAACCAACCCTTTCCTGCTCATCGATTGCGGTGCCAACCCGAATTGCAAACCCAGGCACCTCCTCCAGTTTGCCCGGATGGGAGATATCTACGCGCGCGAGATTTTTCAAATCCCGTCACCGCGGGTGGCGCTTCTTAATAATGGTGCGGAAGAGAACAAGGGCAACCAGCTTGCCAGAGAGACCTATCCCGTGCTCAAAGCATCCGGCCTCAATTTTGTCGGGAATATCGAAGCGAATTCCCTCTCCGCCGGCAAAGTGGACGTGGTCGTAACAGATGGTTTCACCGGGAACATCATGCTGAAAACGCTCGAAGGGATGGGCGATACCTTCCTCAAGCTACGCAACGTGGGACAGATGCTCTCCCGCGCTTCTCACGGTCAGTCCCGCGCTGAGCTTTTCGATGCCGGCATGAGCTCTTTGATGAAGCGCATCGACTACCGGGAGGCGGGTGGGGCATGCTTGCTCGGGTTGAACGGCACGGTCATCATCGCTCACGGGCGGAGCCAGGCAAAAGCTCTCAAGAACGCCATCGGCGCGGCAAAACGGAGTGTCGACCGCGGTGTTGCGGAGATAATCCAGCAGGCAGACTTTTCGGAGCCTGAGGTACCGGTCACCGCCAACGGGGGGACGTAACAGTCTGTGCTAAACATTGAAATCGTGACGGATAAAAATCAACCGGCTTGCGCCGAGAACTGCGGCACCGATTGGTCACAACCGGAGGCACTGGCAAACGTACGTGAGCAATTACTCAAGTTGTTCGGTAACCGCGTGCGGCTTAAACATACTATCGTCTCGAATGCGGAAGACCATCGCCGCAGACTGGGGAAATCACCCGGCTTCCCGCTCCTCCTCGCAAACGGCGAGGTCAGGCTTTCCGGGCAGTTCGATTTACGGCAGGTTATCGACATTGCCCAAACACAGCTCGAGATGGGAGTACCCATCCATGAATGAAAAAACATTTGAAGTTATTATTATCGGCGGGGGACCAGCGGGGTTGACGGCGGGTTTATACGCCTCCCGCGCCGGGTTGAAAAGCCTGCTCATCGAAAAAGGTGTCTTCGGCGGACAACTTACCAACGCCGAGCACGTGGAGAACTTCCCCGGTTTCCCGGAGGGTATCAGCGGCATCGAGCTCGGCGACCGCATGCGGGAGCAGGCAAGTAAATACAACTTGAAAATCGAAGCGACGGAAGCCATTGGGATTGAGTTGCAGGGGAAAAAGAATAAGCTGGTCAAAACACTGGATGAAACCTGCACCACAGGCACGCTCATACTCGCCGGGGGGAGTGTTCGCAAGAAGCTGGGTGTGCCCGGAGAAGACAGTTACACCGGCAAGGGTGTTTCTTACTGCGCCACCTGTGACAGCGCCTTTTTCATCGATATGCCGGTCGTGGTGGTGGGGGGTGGGGACGCCGCGCTGACGGAAGCACTGCATCTCGCCAAGCACGCTTCCACGGTGACGGTCATCCACCGCCGCCACGAGCCACGCGCTACAAAAGTTCTCCAGGAGCGCGCCTTCGCCGAGCCTAAAATCAAGTTCCTGTGGAGTACAATCATCTCCGCCATCGAGGGTAACGACCTGGTGAAACGGGTGAAGCTCGCTAACGTGCAGACCGGGGGCGCTTCACAGCTTGAAACAGCCGGTGTGTTCATCTCCGTCGGCTTCGAACCAGCTACGGGATTGGTCAAGGGACTGGTGCTGCTGGACGAGGTAGGGCATATCATCACCAACGAAAAGATGGAGACCGCAGTACCCGGGGTGCTGGCGGCGGGAGACATACGGCATAACTCGGGGCGGCAGGCAATCACCGCCGCCGGGGACGGGGCAACAGCGGCAATAAATGCGCAGAAATACCTGACGGAAGGATAACGGGGAAAAACCCTCCAATGTCATTGCGAGGAATCCCGATAAAATCGGATGACCCCGTATCAGGTACGGGGCAGGCTGTGGCAATCTGAAGCCGATAAGAATGGACAGTCGATACTATGTTTACATCCTTACCAATGCGAAACATACGGTGCTCTACACAGGCGTTACTAATGACCTGATAAGGAGAGTCTGGGAGCACAAAGAAAAACTGGTTGATGGT
>JAUYDN010000164.1 GCA_030691775.1 Dehalococcoidia bacterium | reverse complement strand
CACAGCGCCTCATCCCCTTACCCCTTCTCCGCAGAGAAGGGGCAGAACTATTTTGAGAGGGGCTGACGCCCCTCTCAACCCCCTTGTGCAAGTTGGCAGTCATCTTGCTTTCCCACCCTTTGCAACCATCATTTTCATATTTCGTCCGCGGCACCACACTCCATGTGTAATTGTCAAGTTATTTCGGAGACACTACACTATCATGTTGGCAGATAGTTGAATGGTTGTAAAGGCGGTTTTAGTACTATAATGGAGAAAATCCGAAATATTAAATCGGTTCACGGTGAATCCGTTCAGGATGAATTCGAAATTCGGATGCCCCTTTTCCCCACCCCAAAGTTTTGCCTCAAAAAGTCGAGTGACCCTATCACCCTGAGAGGTTGTCTGAAATTATCCTGGATTGTCGGGTCAAGCCCGACAATGACAAAGAGGGATGTTGGATTCCAGCAAAAGCTGGAATCCAACATCCACAAAACTGTCATACCAGCGAAGGCTGGTATCCAGAGGAGAACAACGCTCTATAATCGTAAAATCATTTTCAGACAAGCTGGAAGGGTCTTCCTGCCTACTGAGTAGTGTCGGAGATTCTTCGTTCGTCCGACGGAGTCGGACTCCTCAGAATGACATTTGGGACAACGCCCCGCTCCCACCATTACCTGGGGGTGCTCACAGGCAACAGTCATCGTTCTGTATAACTCTATTAGCTGATAGTTCAGAACCCGTAGCTCAATCCCACGCCTGAAAAACGGTTGCAGTCCCCTACTAATTGTGCTATACTTTGGATGGTTGAAAAGTGGGTGTGATTCCCACTTTTTTTCTTGGACAAGAAATTTTTGAGTGTAGGCGGTGCCAGGATGAAGAGCGAGTTTCTGCTCGCTATCACCCAGCTCTCGGCGGAAAAGAACCTGCCGAAGGAAGTAGTCATCTCGGCGGTTGAATCGGCGCTGGTCTCGGCGTACCGGAAAGACGCTTTTTTACCCAACCAGAACATCGTCGTTAAAATCAATCGTTTCACCGGCCGTGTGGAGGTCTGGGCAGAAAAGAAGGTCGTGGAAAAAATCCAGGACCCTCGCCAGGAAATATCGCTGGCGGAAGCCAAACGCATCAAGCCGGATGTAAAGCTCGAAGAACTGCTGATGGTGGAATCTACTCCATCCAACGCCGGCAGAATCGCCGCGCAGACTGCCAAGCAGGTTATCCTCCAGCGTCTGCATGAAGCGGAACATAGCGCTATCTTTGAGGAATACGCCGGAAAAGCCGCCGATATCGTGAGCGGTGTTGTCCAGCGTCTTGAGCCACGCCAGGTGATGGTTGACCTGGGCAGGACGCAGGCGGTTTTACCCTCCAACGAACAGATTCCCAGCGAACGGTACCGCGTAGGACAGCGGCTTAAGGTCTTACTATTGGAAGTTGCCAAGACTGCCAAGGGACCAAGGGTTATCGTCTCCCGCAGTCATCCCGACCTTGTAAAGCGGCTTTTTGAGCTGGAAGTTCCGGAGGTCGCCAACGGCCAGGTAGAAATCAAAACCATGGCGCGGGAAGCAGGCTTCCGCAGTAAAGTGGCTGTTGCGGCGCGTCAACCGGGCATCGACCCGGTAGGTTGCTGTGTCGGTCTACGTGGTATCCGTATCCAGAACATCGTCAGCGAATTGAGCGGCGAGAAAATCGATGTTGTGCAGTGGAACGCCGACCCGGCATCATTTATCGCCAGCGCCCTGAGTCCCGCGCAAATCGTCGCTGTCGAGCTTAAAAAGTCAGAAGGCGTAGCATCGGTGATTGTTCACGACCGCCAGCTCTCTCTGGCAATCGGGAAGGAAGGGCAAAACGCCCGGCTCGCCGCTAAGCTCACCGGCTGGAAGGTTGATATCAAGACCATCTCCGCCTGGGAAATTGAAAGAGCTGCCCGTAAACCTGTTATTGAGGTAGAAGAGGTCAAAGAAGAAGTACCTGCCGCTCCCGGTGCACCTCCGGGACCGGTAGCTGTTGCGGCGGGCAAAGAAGCCCCTGGAATCGAAGAGGTTGCCGTTGAGGCCGCTCAAGACGAACCCGCCGTTGAAATTGCGGAAGAAGAAGCCCCGGAAGCCAGGCTGGTTACTTTCGAACCGGTCGCTGTCCCTGCGAAGGGTGAGCTACGTTTTGCGGAAGATATTATGGGTGCGCCTTCCCGGGGTGAAGGTAAGAGCAAGAAGAAAAAGAAGGTAGCTCCAGGTAAGGAACGGGAAGGTGAAGCTCCGCGCGCCAAGAAGGTCCGGCGCCAGGAAGTTGTAATCGAGGATGAAGAGCAATACTGAGACCCGTAAGAAGCATATCCCGGAACGTACCTGCGTCGCTTGCAGGCAGGTAATGCCAAAGCGGGAGCTGGTACGTATCGTGAAAACCGCTGACGGGACGATAACGGTAGATGAAACAGGGAAACTGGCAGGGCGGGGCGCGTACCTCTGCAAACAGAAAAAATGCTGGGAGGCCGGCTTAAGTGGTAACCGTCTCGAACAGGTCTTACGCGGTAGATTGACAAAAGAAGACCACGCTCGACTGGAAGAATATAAGGAACGACTCTGAAAGGAACTGCCTAGTGGTAAGCTCGGAAAAACAGGGCGAGACAGCAAAAACAACGGAAGAAAAAACTGGCGTGGTGGCTCAGCAAAAACGTATCATCGAGCTTCCGCCAGCGATTACAGTGCGCCAGCTCGCTGAAATATTGAATGTCACCCCGGTGGATGCCATCAAGCAATTGATGCGCATCGGTGCAATGGCTAACATCAACCAGGTGATTGATTTTAAAACAGCTTCCCAGGTGGCAGCCGGTTTGGGAGTTGAGACCAAACTCAGGCACCGGACGGCTGTCAAAGCAGGTACCGCCGAGCTTAAAAAACGGCAAAAGTTGGCGGGCGAGCAGGCAGGAGGCTTGCAACCCCGTCCGCCGGTGGTCACGATTATGGGCCATGTCGACCACGGTAAGACCAAACTGCTGGACGCCATCCGCCAGACGAACGTTGTCGACCGGGAAGCGGGTGGCATCACCCAGCATATCGGCGCTTACCAGGTGGAAGTTGGCGGGCAGAAGGTCACCTTTCTGGATACGCCGGGTCATGAAGCCTTCACTGCCATGCGTGCCCGTGGCGCCCAGGTTACGGATATCACCGTGCTCGTCGTGGCGGCGGACGATGGCGTAATGCCCCAGACGCTGGAAGCAATCGACCATGCCCGCGCCGCAGGCGTGCCCATTATCGTGGCAATTAATAAAATCGATAAGCCGGGAGTCAACCAGGACCGTGTAAAACAACAGCTCGCTGAGGCCGGACTGGTGGTGGAGGAGTGGGGCGGCGAAGTGATTGCTGTACCCGTTTCCGCCCGCGAAAAAATCGGCATCTCCGACCTTCTGGCGAACATCATGCTGGTGGCGGAATTAGAGGACCTAAAGGCTGACCCCACCCGTCCCGCCGAAGGAACCGTGATTGAAGCCAAGATGGACCGGACACGTGGCGCGCTGTTCACCGTGCTTGTCAGTTCGGGTACGCTCAAAGAAGGCGATGTCATCATCGTCGGTGACACGTGGGGTAAGGTCAAGGCGATGTTCAATGACGCCGGCAAGCGGGTCAAACGCATCACGCCCGCTACACCTGTAGAGGTGCTGGGACTGGATACTGTGCCGCAGGTCGGTGACATCATGACGGTTGTCGCCGATGAAAAAGCGGCGCAGGCAATCATCGAGAAGCGCCGCCGTGAAGCCGGTAAAGGTTCGGCAACCGGGACTATTAACCTCAGCAACCTGTACGAGCAGGTTAGCGCTGGCAAAGTGAAAGAGCTGGGTATTATCCTCAAGACAGACGTTCAGGGCAGCATCGAGCCAATCCGTAACTCCCTGGAGAAACTATCCACCGACCAGATAAAGGTAAGAATGATCCATAGTGGCACGGGTAATGTCACCGAGAACGATGTTATGCTCGCTATTGCCTCCAAAGGCGTCATCATCGGATTCAACGCGGGCGTTGAGCCGGGCGCAAAAAAACTGGCGGAGCGTGAAGGCATCGGCATCCGCAATTACGATATTATTTATAACCTCGTTGAAGACGTTGCTAAAGCCTTGAAAGGTATGCTGACGCCTGAGGAAATTGAAGTTATCGACGGTCATGCCGAGGTGCGGGCAGTGTTCACCTCGAAGAAAGAGAAGGTCGCCGGCGTCTATATAAGTGATGGCAAGGTGGTGCGGGGTGGCGGCGTGCGCGTGATGCGCGGCGGGAAGAAGGTCCACGAGTCCCTGGTTTCCAGCCTGCGCCGGTTCAAAGAAGACGCGCGGGAAGTGACGGCCGGCTACGAGTGCGGTGTGGGAGTACAGGGATATAACGACTTTCAGGTTGGGGATATGCTGGAGTTCTTTCACATCGAAAAATCCAGCTAGAGGGAGGCAGAGTGACCTACCGGCTTGAACGTCTCAACAGTCAGCTACGCCTGGAAATCAGTGATTTAATACAGCACTATATTAAAGACCCGAGGCTGGGCAATCTTGTTTCCGTGACCGCCGTGGAAATTTCTGCCGACCTCAGACACGCCAAGGTCCATATCAGCCAGTTGGGTACCGAACAGGAAAAGAAAGAGACTATCGAAGCGCTTACATCGGCGGCAGGCTATATCCGCCACGAGCTGGGTAACCGAATGCAAGCACGACGTATCCCGGAGTTCAGTTTCCACCTTGACGAGACAATCGAAAAAGCTGACCGTATTCTGCGTCTCATGGATAAGATGAGCGAAGAGGAGACCAGCCAACCGTGAGGTGCTGTGGCGCGCAGGAAACGGAAGGTTTCCTGAATATCGACAAGCCGATTGGCAAGACCTCCTTCAGTGTGGTCGCGCGTATCCGGCGCTGGACGGGCGAGAAGCGTATCGGGCACGCGGGCACTCTCGACCCATTGGCGACCGGTGTCCTGCCGATATGCATAGGACAAGCGACACGGCTGGTGGAATACCTGGTGGATGCCACCAAGACATACCGTGCCGAAATCGAGTTCGGTATTACCACGGACACCTATGATGCCGAAGGTAAGGTGTTGAGCCATACGGATGCGTCCGGCATCACGCAAGCCCAGGTGGAAATAGCCCTTGCCGGGTTCCGTGGCGAAATTACACAGATACCGCCAGTGTTCAGCGCCGTCAAACAACACGGAATGCCGCTGTATAAGCTGGCGCGGGCAGGGGTTGCTGTGACACCTAAAAAACGTACGGCGCGCATCGACCGTCTTGAACTCCTGGACTGGCAACCGCCAGTGGCAACAGTGGAAGTGGTTTGTGGCAAGGGCACCTATATCCGCAGTCTGGCGCATGACCTGGGAGAGCAGCTAGGCGTGGGGGCATATCTAAAAAACCTGGAACGCCTGCGTGTCGGTATCTTTGATATTGCGGATGCGGTGACACTGGAACAGCTTGAAGAGGCTTTTCGCGCCGGTTACTGGGAAAACCTGCTATATCCATTAGATAGCATACTGGAGCACCTGCCGGCGGTGGTATTGAATAACGAAAGTGTTCGGGCAATCGGTTACGGCAGTGCCATACCGCTAGAAGGGTTTTCCGCTGGCGCACCCGTCCGCGCTTATGACATGTGCGGCAAGCTTGACGCCATATTGCGGTACGACTCTGAAAAAGGACTATGGCATCCGGAAAAGGTATTTGTGGCGGGAAACGTGCCACCTTGCCTGCAGTCCTCCCCCGTTGATATAAGAGAGCACTAGTCAGAGGGTACCTCTTGACACTGTCTGACCTATGTGGTACGAATTATAGTCGGGCATGGATACGGAGAGGTGAAACGTCGAACCTGAGCAATTAAGGCCGGGATTCCCAAAAGGCGGGCAAGCATATTGTCTTGGTCGCGGTTGCTGGGAAAAAGGTGCTGGTGACGGGAATCACTCAGGTGAAGGACAAGGCTGGCAGGTCGAGAATCATAGGCTCCTGTCCGAAAGGGCATAAAGTATCCTGCTGGGGCAGGCCGCAATAAAACGAAGACAGCTAACTGCTAGAATAGACTCACAGACTAACCTGGTTGTTTCTCGTATACCGAAGGAGGGTGAACACTTGGGTAAAATTAATGTGGCAATTATCGGCGTCGGCAACTGCGCATCTTCGCTCGTGCAGGGCGTTCAGTTCTATCAGAATGCCAGCGAAAGCCAGTTCGTGCCGGGGCTGATGCACGTAAACCTCGGTGGGTATCATATCCGGGATATTAACTTCGTTGCCGCTTTCGACATCGATAAGAACAAGGTGGGCAAAGACCTTGCCGAGGCAATTTACACATGGCCCAACAATACGTTCAAGTTCTGTGATGTGCCCAAAACCGGTGTTACCGTGCATCGCGGGATGACGTTTGACGGACTGGGTAAATATCTTTCCAAGATAATCCAGCCAGCCCCGCCCCCCACCGCCAATATCGTCAGGATTTTGAAAGAAACCAAGACCGATATCGTCATTAACTACCTGCCGGTCGGCTCAGAGATGGCGACCAAGTGGTACGTGGAGCAGGTCTTACAGGCCGGTTGCGGGTTCATTAACTGCATCCCGGTCTTCATCTGCCGGCAGAAAGACTGGCAGGAAAGGTTCGAAGAACACGGTCTGCCGCTTATCGGCGATGACATCAAGTCACAGGTGGGTGCCACTATCGTCCACCGCGTGCTTACCCGACTTTTCCGCGAGCGTGGCGTACGGCTTGAGCGTACCTACCAGTTGAACTTCGGTGGTAATACCGATTTTTACAATATGCTCGAGCGGGAGCGGCTCGAATCCAAGAAAATCTCCAAGACCAATGCCGTGACCTCACAGCTCGATTATGAGTTGGCTCCGGATGACATCCACGTGGGCCCCAGCGACTACGTGCCGTGGTTACTCGATAGGAAATTCTGCCATATCCGTATGGAGGGTCGCACCTTCGGGGATGTGCCTTTGAACCTGGAACTCAAGCTGGAGGTCTGGGATAGCCCGAACTCCGCGGGTGTCGTCATTGATGCTATCCGTTGTTGCAAGCTGGCGATGGAAAAGGGCCTCAAAGGCGCGCTCACCGGTCCAGCCGCCTATTTCATGAAATCACCGCCCATCCAGTACTCCGATGACGAGGCGCGGAAGATGACGGAAGAGTTCATCGCGGAAAATAAGCAGGCAGGCTAGGGGTCAGTTTACAGTAAATAGTAAATAATTAAAACTAATAACTAACAACTGTGAACTGATAACTGTGAGCTTTCACAATGAAAATTGCACTGGTATCCCCCTATGATTTCGCCCACCCGAGTGGAGTCTGCCGCCATATCACCTGGTTGGAAAAGCGCTTCACACAGATGGGGCATGAAGTCAAGGTAATCGCCCCCGCTTCGAAACAGATAAGCGAGTTCGGGGAGCGTTTTATCCGCATCGGCAGACCGTTTCCCATCCCCGCCAGCGATTCCATTATCCGCGTTCCTTTATCCTTGCACCTCGCCCCCACGATTAAATCCGTTCTCGCGCAAGAAAAGTTCGATATCATCCATTTACACGAGCCGTTCATGCCGATGCTCTGTAGCGCCGTCCTCCGTTTCTCTAACGCGGTAACGGTGGGTACTTTCCACGCCGACCAGGGTAAACCGGGATACAACTTCGGAAAGCCAATCAGCTCATGGATATTGAAGCGACGGAGGAAGAAACTCCACGGTCATATTGCCGTCTCAACCCCGGCAATGAAATATGCTCTCGGCTACGTTCCTGCAGAGTATGAAATCATTCCCAATGGGGTCGATGTGCATTTCTTCCGCCCGGATGTGGGACCGTTAGAGCGATATTGTGATGGTAAACTAAACATCGTGTTTTTGAGCCGGCTCGAGTACCGTAAAGGACTCAATTACCTGCTGAAGGCGTTCCTGGAAATCAAACGGCAGATGCCCAATACAAGGCTCCTCATTGGTGGACCGGGCACAAAATTACGCAAACGTTATGAGAGATGGGTGGCAAGAAACCGGCTGGAGGACGTTGTATTCGTGGGTGCGGTGCCGCAAGAAGACCTGCCGCATTTTTACCGTACCGCCGATGTCTTCTGCGCGCCCAACACCGGGCATGAGAGTTTCGGGCTAATCCTGGTAGAAGCCATGGCGACCGGTAGACCGGTAGTAGCATCCAATATCGAGGGGTTTGCCACCGTGGTCACTCACGGGCAGGAAGGTCTGCTGGTCCCGCCGAGGGACAGTCATGCATTGGCGGAGGCGCTGATGACGCTTCTCAATGACAAAGAACGGCGAGAGCAAATGGGGCGGAATGGCGTTGTCACCGCGCAGAAATACGATTGGGAAGGCATTGCACAGCGGGTGCTGGCTTATTACCGGAAAACAATCGATAAAGTAAAGGCGACGGTTTAAGTGGCGACTCTGCAGAAAAACCGCAAGGCACTCGCCAGGTATTTCACCGACCCGGCCGTCTGGTTATTGAAAAAAACACCTATCACCCCCGATGCACTTACCTGGACCGGTGCCGTCATCGCGGTGGGCGCGGCGGTACTTGCTGCCACCGGGCATCTCTTCGCCGCCGGCTGGGTAGTAGCTTTTTCAGGGTTGTTCGATTTGTTGGATGGCGCGCTGGCGCGGGAGACTAACCGTGCCAGCCGGTTCGGAGCGGTGCTCGATTCCACCCTCGACCGTGCTGGTGAGGCGGCGGTGATGGCGGGTTTGCTCGTGTTCTACGCCCGGCAGGCATCGGCGGGAGGCGTCATCCTCGTAAGCCTGGCACTTATCGGCTCCTACCTGGTCAGCTATATCCGTGCCCGCGCCGAAGGCATGGGTTTGAAATGCGAGGTCGGGGTCTTTACTCGCCCGGAAAGAGTCGTTATACTGTCACTTGGGCTTTTGCTCGCCGGTTTTGGCCGTGTTCTACCGATTGCCCTGGGGCTGATTGCGGGAATGAGCTGGGTTACGGCAGGGCAGAGATTGTACCACGTCTACCGGGAAACGAAAACAAAATGAAGACACTCTGTGTTCAGCAGGCAATAACTATTACAGACGTCAGAATAAATGTTGAGACATCGCTCAGTCTGTCTTTGCGAGCCCTTCAACTTCGTTCAGGGTAAACTCAGGCGAAGCAATCTCTGGATAAAAAAGGGGGTTTTATTAAGCGTTAGATTGCCACGTCGCTCCGCTCCTCGCAAAGACAAATGATTCATCATTATTTAACGCGTTAGTATTAATATGAAGGGAAAATCCGTTTGCCTGTCTTTACGAGGAGCGAAGCGACCCCGTATCAAGTACGGGGCAGGCTGTGGTAATCTCTGCCACCTTTGATGGCTTCGCGCAAAGTACACTTGTTGGGTTCCCGACGCAATTGAGACTCGCAATAGCTTTTGACCTTTGAGTTAATAATTTTTAGGAGAAAAACATGCCAGCCATCGCGGTTATCGGAGGGCAATGGGGCGACGAGGGTAAAGGGAAAGTCGTCGACCTGCTGGCGGAGCGGGCGGATGTAGTCGTACGCTTTTCCGGCGGAGATAACGCCGGTCATACCGTTATTAACGAGTTCGGCAAGTTTGCTCTGCACCTGGTGCCATCCGGCATTTTCTCACCGACCACTGACTGCATTATCAGTAACGGCGTCGTCATCAACCCCGAGGCACTCCTCGAAGAGTTGAAGATGCTCAAAGACCGGGGCGTGGACACCTCCCGGCTTTACATCAGCGACCGTGCTCACCTGATTATGCCCTACCACATCATCTTCGACGAGGCGGAGGAAAACCTGCGCGGCGATAAAGCAATCGGCACCACCAAGAAGGGC
>JAUYDN010000096.1 GCA_030691775.1 Dehalococcoidia bacterium | reverse complement strand
CAAAATAGAATGCGGTTCGAACGGATGTTGAAAGAGCTGATGCAGATACAGGACGAGGCGAAGCTGGACGAAGCGCTGGCGAACCTGGTCAAGGATGGCAAGATAACCGCGGAACAGGCGGTAAAAATAAAGGAGCAGTGGAAGGCACAGCGGGAGAGAATACAGTTCCAGCAATTACTCAAACGGCTACTGTCTATACAGGATGAAGCGAAGCTGGACGAAGCCCTGGCGAACCTGGTCAAGGATGGCAAGATAACCGCGGAGCAGGCAGCGAAGATAAAAGAGCAGTGGAAGAAGTTGAAAGCAAGGTCAGCCGCGACTAATTAGTGTGAATCGATACGCCAACGATAAAACGAAGGGGGGCTGGGTTTAAACCCAGCCCCCCTTTACTTACTAATGGTCTCATATTAGTCTGAACTACCAATAATCGCTTACGGTGCGTAGTACTGAGACCATCTTATTATGAGACCATTAGTATCTTAATCGGAATGCTTCAGTTTCCTATCCGCTACCGCTCCCACCAGCTTCGGATGGGGGAGATTCCGGTGGCGGTGGTTTTTCCTGCTCGCGTTGTCGTTCTTCATCCAACAGATCCTTGAGACGGGCGGCGCGCGGGTAGCCAATCTGCAGTTTCCTCTGCAGGAACGACGCGGAAATCTGTTCATGGTCCGCCACCAGTTTCCTTGCCTGGTCTAAGAGCATATCTTTGGGCGGCTCGTGACTGCCCGGAACCGGAGATGCTACTGCCTCAATCTTGAACTGGGTGAGCTGTTCTGCTTTCTGACTGCCCCAGAAGTATACCAGCCGTTCCGTCTCGGCATCGGAGACATAACAGCCCTGGAGGCGCTTGGGCTTGGCGGCTTCGGTGGGCATATAAAGCATATCACCGCGTCCCAGCAGTTTCTCCGCGCCTACGGAATCCAGAATAGTACGCGAGTCTACCTGTGAAGTGACGGCAAAGCTGAGGCGGGTGGGGAAGTTGGCTTTGATGAGGCCGGTCACCACATCGACCGACGGGCGTTGTGTCGCCACGATAAGGTGAATACCCACGGCACGGGAAAGCTGTGCCAGCCGGCAGAGAATGCGCTCCACTTCATCGTAACCTGCCATCATCAGGTCGGCGAGCTCATCGATAATCAGCACCAGGAAAGCCATCTTCTCCTTGCCTTTTTTATCCTTGTTGTAGCCATCGATGTTCCGCGCGCCGGATTTCGCCAGTTGCTGGTACCGGTTGTTCATTTCCAGTTCCAGCCAGCGCATGGCTTCCAGAGACTTCTCCGCGTTGACGATGACGGGAACGGCAAGGTGCGGGATGCTATTAAAGGGCGTCAATTCGACCCGCTTCGGGTCGATCATGATGAAGCGCAGGTCGTCAGGGGTGTTCTGCATCAGGAGACAGCAAATGCTGGCGTTGAGACAGACCGTCTTGCCGCTTCCGGTAGCGCCGGCGATAAGCAGGTGGGGCATCCTCGCCAGGTCGCCGGCACCGGCTTCTCCGCCTGCCCCTTTCCCCAGGGCAACGGCGAGTTTCGACTTGGAGGCGAGCTTCTGGAACACGCTGGTCTCGATAACCCCCCGCAGGCTCACCAGCCCGGAGACAGTATTCGGCACCTCGATGCCGATAACCGACTTTCCGGGCACCGGCGCCTCGATGCGGATGCTCGTTGCCGCGAGTGCGAGCGACAGGTCGTTTGCCAGCGATGTGATACGCTCCACTTTCACACGCGTACGTGAGACTTCCTCAAGGTGGGTACTGATGTTGCCGTCTTTATCGCGTTCACGTACCTCGCGGGTCTTTATATCCCAGCCCGGCTCCACCCCGAACTGGGTGACCGTCGGTCCCGCGTTAATCTGCACGACTTTAGCATCCACGCCGTAGCTCTTAAGCGCTTCCTCGATGCGTCTTGCCCTCTGGACGTTATCCGCCTGACCGTATTCCGCCTCTCCTGCATCATCCAGGATATCGATAGGCGGCAGGCGCCAGCCATCGACCACCTTCGTACCGGCCGCCTGACCGTACTTTTTCCAGACATCTGCGGCAATCTGCTTCAGTCCTTTCGGTGTGCTGGCTTCGGCCGGTTCTCTGGCCTTTTCCCGAACGGGTTTACGCTCCGGTTCTTCTTCAAGATGTTCAAATCCCTGCTGCGACCCTTTTTGCCGTGTCATATGGCGGATGATAATCGGCTTCGAGGCGGCTTCCTGGCGCTTACGGGCGCGGTAATCGGCGATTGCCTTTATAATACGCCGCGCCAGGAAACGTACTTGCCTGGGAGCGATAAGCATGATGCTCAAGATGAAAAGGAGTACGATACGGAAAACACCCCATCCATCTGTCTCCCCGCCGATAATCGCCAGCCCGATTGTTCCCCCCACGTCGTTAAAAGCGAAGATTCCCCAGACAGCGAAGCTTGCCGCGATGATACCCAGCCAGCGGTACCAGTATTTGAAAAACAACGTAAACCGTTTGCGCCAGATGAGGAAAATCGGTGTGAGGATTGCAAAGATAATGAGGAACAAGCCCCAGACGAACAGCTCCCAGACATACCAGGCAATATCCGCAATCCACGTGCCGATATCCCGCCAGGGCACTAAAATGATAGCTACAATAACTGCTACGACAACGATGCCATAAAACAGCCAGTCCCAGCCACTGCCCTCGTTGCCCTGTTGCTGGGCGCCTTTACGTTTTGCCATATTATACCTGCACCATAAAAGGAAGAATCATCGGGCGACGTTTTGTCTGCTCATAATAAAATCTGTTCAGGACATCGCGCACCTTGGGGTTTACCCAGCCCCAATCTGCCGGCCGTCCACCGCGATGTTCGAAGAGCTCCGCTACCAGGTCGCGGCTCCTTTCCAGCATATCGGAGTATTCCGTGGTATCAACAAAACCTCTTGAGACGATGTCCGGCCTGCCCATAGTTTTGCCGGTCTGCCGGTTGACGGTGATGATAACAACGACCATCCCATCGTTGGCGAGCGCCTGACGGTCCCTTAAGACTACTGAGCCGATATCACCGACGCTCAGGCCATCCACGTAGACGTTGCTGGCGGAAATACGCCCGTTTTTCTTCGCGGAGGACTGGTCGATTTCCAGCACCTCGCCGTCTTCCATCACAAACACGTTTTGACCGGGGACACCCACTGCTTCCGCCAGGCGTCCGTGAATGCTGAGATGACGGTACTCACCGTGAATAGGCACGAAGTATTTCGGCTTGACGATATTCAGCAGGAGTTTGAGCTCTTCCTGGCTGGCGTGCCCGTGGACGTGTACCTGCATAATGCCGTGATAGAGCACCTGGGCGCCCTGCCGGAACAGGTTATCGATGGTGCGGGCAATCAAGGCCTCGTTGCCGGGGATGGGGGTGGCGGAAATAGCGACGGTATCGCCGGGGATAATGTGCAGCTGGCGGTGGTCTTTGTTGACCATGCGCACCAGCGCTGAGGTCGGTTCGCCCTGACTGCCAGTGGCGATAAATACAATTTTATTATGCGGTATGCCTTTGATTTCATCCAGCTTGGCAAAGACGCCCGGTGGGGCTTTGAGGTAACCCATATCGAGCGCCATGCGTACGATTTCCGTCATGTTACGTCCGACAATGCAAACGCGGCGTCCGTGGTTGGCGGCGGCATCGATGGCTTGCTGGATGCGGGAGACGAGCGAGGCAAACGTGGTGATGATGACCCTGCCCGGCGCCTCGTCCATGATGCGGTCCAGCGTTTCCCCGACCACTTTCTCCGATGGCGTGTAACCGGGTAACTCGGCGTAGGTGGAGTCGGACATCAACAATAATACGCCCTGACTGCCGATTTGCGCCAACCGGGAGAGGTCGGTGGGGTTGCCGGTCACGGGGGTATAATCAAGCTTGAAATCACCGCTGTGGATAATCGTGCCCAGCGGCGTGTTAATTATCAAGCCTACGGAATCCGGAATACTGTGGCAGACCGGGAAAAACTCGATACGGAATTTACCGGCGGTTACTTTGCCGCCCGGCGGTAGAATTCTCAGGTCGGCGTCTGCCAGCAGGCGGTGCTCCTTGAGCTTGACGGAAATCAGTCCGTGAGTGAGACGGGTAGAATAGACGGGGCATTTGAGGTGGGGGAGAATGTATGGCAAGGCGCCGGTATGGTCTTCGTGACCGTGTGTTATTACCAGTGCCTTCACCCTGTCTTTCTTATCCATCAGGTAGGATATGTCCGGAATGACCAGGTCAACGCCGTGCATCTCTTCATCCGGGAACATCAAGCCGGCATCGATGAGCAGGATGTCATCATCGCATTCGATGAGCATCATGTTCTTGCCGATTTCGCCCAACCCCCCGAGGGGTATGATTTTAAGTTTTGTTCTTGCCATAGTTACTCCTCTCCACACTCCACCATACTGAAACTCTAAACCTTAAACTCGAAACACTAATCAAATTGAAAATATTAAACAAGAGTCACAAAGCTTATTTGGTAGCTTCGTCGCTTAGAGTTTAGAACTTAGTGTTTAGAGTTTATCTCCTCGTTACGTTTCATACCCCACGATTGCCCCATCTACAGCCGCAACCTGGATTTTGAAGGGCCGCTCGATGTGCCGGAACAGGAACCCGCCAATAGTGGCGATACCTTCAACATCATAGACAACAATGCCCTCTATGGATGCCAGTTTTACTCTCTCGATGGCAAGTTTTTTAAGACCCGGCAACCGCTCCTGCAGGAACTTTTCCGCCGCTGTTTGCGCTTCGTCAAGGGTGATAATTTCCTTTTCTGGCATCAAAACTCCATCTATGGGGGAAATTCCAGGTTACAATTACCAGTTATCGTGCCTCGCTCCTTTACCCCTCAAGAATCAAAACATGCTCAACTGCTGTGGTTCTGCCGGTTCAGGTGTTTCCGGTTGCGCAGACCGTTTTACCTCATCGAGGATGGCGGGGAGCTTCTGGATGTCCCGGAGCAGGTCCTGCCGCAGGTTCCCCTGGTGCAGGGCGGCGGCGGGGTGGTACATGGCAAAATAGGTGACGCCGTTTACAGTCTGCGCCGTGCCGTGGATTTTGCTGATACTCTTGCCCGGGAAGTACATCGCCATGGAGTACCGCCCCAGTGTCACGATGATTTTCGGCGAAATTTGCTGAATCTGACGTTCAAGCCACGGCCGGCAGTTGCTTATTTCGATGGGCAACGGGTCGCGGTTATCAGGCGGGCGGCATTTGATGACGTTGGCGATATATACCTGCCGGCGGGTCAGGTTGATGGAGGCGAGAAGCTCTTCCAGAAACTGTCCTGCCGGTCCCACGAAAGGACGCCCTTGCTGGTCTTCGTGATAGCCCGGTGCTTCCCCGATGAAAAGGATATCGGCGTTTTCAGCGCCCTCTCCGGGGACGACTTTAGTCCTGCTCCTGGCGATTTCGCATTTGCGGCAGAGGGCAATTTCCTTATATAGGTCGGTCAGTCCTGGCACGTGTTAATCCACGCTGTGAATCTACAATCAACTTTGTGTCTATGATAGCACGGTGTGGTCGTGAATTCAAGTAATTTGGCGTAAGGTTATTCATTAATGTCATTCCCGGCTTGAACGGGAATGACATTAATGAGCAATTACAGTGCTAACCACGAAGGACGAAAATATTCTTCTCGGCTTTGTCGAGAGTCCTCCCCCAAAGTTCGCCACGCGAAGTTTATCCTGAACATATAAAGGGCTCGCGATGACGAAGGTGGGTGATATTTTCAGAAGAATCCTTCAGAGATTGTCTGAAAATGATTTTTACTGGTAGGGAGCCTTGTTCTGTTCTGGATGCCAGCCTTCGCTGGCATGACAGTTTTGTGGATGTTGGATTCCAGCTATAGCTGGAATCCAACATCCCTCTTTGTCATTGTCGGGCTTGACCCGACAATCCAGGCAATTTTCGGATAGCCTCGCACCAAGAATGAAAATGAACGCCGTTTCCCGGTGCAATTATAACAGGATACCCGGTGAAGGGTAATCACTTCCACACCCCACCATGAGAGCCTTCCCTTCGGCTTCCTTCAACTCCGTTCACTTCGTGGTGACTCAGTGGAACCAGGCAAGGTCGCTTAGGGCAAGCTGTCGTACCCGTATCAGTACGGGTTCACCCTAAATGGTTTCACCGTAAACGGGGCAGGCACTTCGGGGTATTGGTGGGACGGATTCCTCTAGGATGACAAATAAGCCTATTACCAGAAGAATGACCTATGATTGTGAAATGCCCTCTTCACATCGGAGGCTAGACATTTCTGGATTTCCATTTGCCGAGATGAAAATAGGTGGTGAGAGCAGTGGCTGATAACAAAGGCATGCTCAATAGCATCCAGCGCACACCAAAGACAGTGCTGTCAATGAACCCGGGAAGAAAATATACGAGCGGAATCGTTACCAGCCACATGCTGGCACCCATGATAACCATCGGGGGAACGGTATCCCCGACGCCGTTGAGACACTGCATAAAGACGATGATAAAACCGATCATGGAGAAACTTACAGTCGCGATTCGTAAAAAAGTACCGCCCATCGTCACCAGACCAGGTTCAGAATTGAAAATCCCGACAATGGGTTCAGCGAAAACAAGAATAATCAACGAACCGGATACCATGAAAGCGGTCGCCAGCCCGGCCGCCAGCCAGCCGCTTTTTACCACGTAATCCGGTCTTCTGGCACCCAGGTACTGGCCGGAAAGGATACCGGCTGCCAGTCCCAGTCCGGCGATGGGCATAAACAGCACCATCTCTATCCGGCGGCTGATGACGTGCGCCGCAACCGCCATCGTTCCGAAAGGTATCATTATCCAGGCGATAACCATCGAACCCAGGTCATTAAGCACAAAGGTTACGGCTGTGGGCATACCGATTTTAACAACGCGCCACATATCGCGCGGGGCAATACGGAGACTGTTTAGCGTGAGATGCAGTTTTGTGCGGCCGGTGAATAGAATCCATAACGCTAATATCAAAGCTATGCTCTGTCCGATTATCGGTGCCCAGGCGGCGCCGCTCACACCCAATCGGGGAAACGATAACCAGCCGAATACCAGCAGTGGGGAGAGGACAGCATGCAGGAGACGGTGAAGTACGGTAATTTTCATTACTGTCAAAGCGTCACCCGAAGCCTGCATCGATGTTTCCGCTACCAATCTCATCGAAAAAACAGGCATCGCGAGGAACATCGGGCGCAAATATGAAGTCCCTTCGTTAACTGCTGTGGCTTCAAGCCCGAGTAGTTCCAGCAAGCTTCTGGCGGAAAATGCTCCGGCAATAGCAATAATTAGCGTGAAACCCAGGGTGAACACCAGGGTTTGTTTCATCATGTGGTTGGCAATCTCAGGTTCATTTCTTCCCGCGAGGCGGGCTATGGTAGCCCGCAGGCCGGTTGTAATCCCGGAAACAAGGGACATGACTACCGCATTCGCGAATATGGCGATTCCTACTCCTGCAATCGCCTCTGTACCCAGCTTACCTATCCAGACCATATCGATGGTAGGGACGAGCATACCCAGGGTCTCGCTAACGGTAAGAGGCCAGGAAAGACCCAGCAGTCTACTGAGAATGTGGCGGTTGGTTAAATCTGTATTGGTTGTTTTATCCATAATAAAACGCCCCCTTCCATCCCTCCCACCGGAAATTGGCTTTGCCCCAAAAGTGCTCTTCTTTGTCACCCTGACCCCGATGAAAATCGGGGGAAGGGTCTCCGTGCCTTCTCAGTAGGCTGGGAGATTCTTCGTTCTCCCGAGTGCATCGTTCCGATGACATCGGGACTCAGAATGACATTTGAGGCAAAGCTACGGAAATTAGAAAGGGGCGTCCCCTATCCGACCAGAGATAGTATCACGCTGGTTTCTACGGTGTCAACGGGAAGCGGTCACTCTTCCTCACTCCCGTCATATTACGAAGAGCATTAAGTAGATTACATCTTGTAGGGTGGGTTAGTCCGGTTTCAAGGGGTGTCGGCTTTCAGATTTCGAAAGGACGTAACCCACCACAAATCGTCTTATGCAAACATGTTTATGGAGAGTGTTTAGTAACGCAATTTGTCATTCCAGCGGAGGCTGGAATCCAGAGCTGAGGAGAAACGTCTGGATTCCCGATCAAAGCCTGCCCCGCACTAGTTGCGGGGTCGGGAATGACATTGATAAACAACCTCTTTATGCTCTGCGTAGTAAGTACAGTGTTTCAAGGAGCAAGTATCAAGGAAATACATTAATCCCGTTACAATAAAGAAAATCGGAGGCAGTCAGTGTCGTCCGACCAGCAGTAAAGTGGAATTTGTGTATTGAACAGAGCGGCAGTGAATCAGTGCGCCACCGACCAGTAGCTATAAGGACCGGTGATGAACATTAACACCAGGATAATCCCCAGTATAATGACAAAGCCAATGGCAAGCATCGGGACGAGGCGGGTGTTGGTATCCGCATCCGGGTCCACTACGGGGATGTGGAGCACCTGGCGCCAGACCCGGAAATAGGTAAACCAGATGAGCGCCAGTATTGCCGCAGTAATTAGCAGTCCATTCAGTATGTCGCCGGGTATACGGAGAGCCGGTCCCGGTGCGGAGTCCATCTCATCCAGTTGTAGTGCCGATGGTGGCCCCACAAAAATGTCTTTATCAGAACCAGGGAAGTGGATGCCGATTTCCGGTTCGTAGAACGTTTTCCCCGCGGGGTCAAGCGTGAGCGATGATGTTGTTTCCGTCGTCTGGAAACGAGCTACAATTGTGACAGTGCCATCGAAACGTGGCGTGAAACGGAGTGCCGCCGCTCCCTGGCTATCGGTGGTTGCCGCTCCGAGTTTCATCAATCCGCCGGTCAGGAAGTTCACGTTGGCAAAGAATTCAACATCCGCTCCGGAAACAGGTTTACCCTCTTTATCTTTCAACACCGCGGTAAAAATCATTTCTTCACCGGCAGTCCCGGTTATCGGCGCGGTCAGCGTCAGCGACGCTCCTTCGATGCTCGGTGGCGTCGGGGTTGTCGGTATAGCAGAAGCCCCTGCCAGCGACCAGATGTAGGTCAATACCTGCCAGCGCTGTTCTTCTGCCAGGGAAGACTTGTAACCCGGCATACCCTGAGAAATTCTTCCTTCGCTCAATAACCAGAAATTATGGTCGGGTCGTTCTTCCAGGTGCCGGCGGTTCTCTATTTTGCTGAAATCGCTGGTGGGGAGACCGGCGCCACCGACACCGTGACAACCGAGGCATAATTGCTGGTAGGTTTTCTTACCGGCCGCCTGTGATGTGGCGTCATCCCAGGATAACGGGTTCTTTAGTCCCTTGTAAGGCGGTGGCGTTTCTTCATCCTGGGCTGACACAACCGCCGATGCCATAAGCAATAGAAGCGTTACGAACAAAACAGCAATCGCTACCAGTGTAACCGTACTGAGCCTGGTCCGTATTTTCCTATTTTTTCTCATTTGCGTATCAAAATAATCCCGGTTTAGCGGCCGCCCTGGCGTCTTCTCAGGGCTTCACTGGCGACCATCGCTTCCACTTCTTCCTGTGTCAAACCCACACGTTCGATCGTTTCCAGAAGCTTAGAAGGCGCTTTCTTTTCTCCGCCTTCAGCGACTTCCCATATGGAGAGCAGAGGAATGAATTTCGCGAGTATCGCGAAGATAAGTATAAAAGCCGCGAAGGCCGCGGCGGTAATCGACCACTCTACCCAGGTGGGTGTATAAGCCCCGAACTCAAAAGGCATAAGGGGTACTTTCAGGGTGGGGATAACAACCAAAAACCGCTTGACCCACATCGCGATATTTATCAGCACAGCCGCGATTACCAGCCTGGGAATAACCGGACCGCGGCGGATGATGATTAATAAAGCCGGTATCACCAGACCTCCGAAGACGAAGAACCAGAACAAGAAAGCATCCGGTCCTACCATCAACAATTCAAGAAGATGCTTGTCCTCTATTTCAAGCTTATAGCCGATTGTCAGGTATTCACTGACCGCCAGGTAGAGATAAAGCAGGAGTGAAGTCAAAAGCAGCCAGCCGAGATTGCGGAAATGCCGTTCGGTAATGTACTGTTCCAGGTGGTACAACTTACGGAAAATCGCCATGACGATGATAATCGAGGCAATGCCTGAGAAAATGGCGCCGATGACAAAGTACACGCCGAAGACACTGCTGTTCCAGCCCGGCCGCATTACCATCGAAAAGATGTACGAGACCACAGTGTGTACGGAAATAGCGACCGGGATAATCGTTAACGCCATAATACCAATGGCTTTTTCGAGTCGGTGGTGTTGTTCCGGGGTATTACGCCAGCCTATCGAAAGCCAGGTAAGGATTTTGCGTTTGATTAAGGAGGCGTCCTGACCAAGGCGGTCACGCATCAAGGCAAGGTCGGGAATCAACGGCAGGTAAAGATAGATGATGCTACCCGTCAGGTAGGAGGCGATTGAAAGAATGTCCCAGAGTAACGGTGACTGGAAACGCCCGAAAACAACCATATTCCAGACACGGTCGGGGCGTCCCAGGTCGATGATAGGCATGAGGGCGCCGATAGATATGGCAGTGACCGTAATCATCTCCGCCATACGTGTCACCGGGGTGCGCCAGCCTGCCTGGGTTACCCGGAGAATGGCAGAGATAAGGGTGCCGGCATGGCTGATACCGATGAAAAAGACGAAGTTGACGATATACAGTCCCCAGAACACCTGGTCGCGCATACCGGTGGTTACCAGTCCAAAGCGGAGCTGAGTGAAAAACGCGTAAGCTCCCCACAGCACCACGGCCGCCAGGAAAGCGACAAGGAAGTAATAGCCTCTGCCGGTCTGAGAGAGTGGATTTAAAGCGATACGCTCCAGGTGCTCGCGCTCGGTTTCAGTCCGGCGTCTCATTTAGGTACCTTTTTCCAGGTAAACGGTTGTACTTCGTAATCAAACCCCAGTCCGCCGTAGTTCCACACAGGCGGTATCATTTTCCGCGGGTCCTGGGCACTGCGCCCGAATTCCTGGCCGTGCCCCGGCAGATAATAGACCCGTGGTTGGGTACCCAGGTTTTCCTTATACCGGTACGCATCGTTCTCATCCAGGAATTTAGATAATTGCACCACTTCTCTGCCATTGGTAGCGACATCCTCGTTAAGGTCTCCCATGTACAGGGCTTTCATCGGGCAACCGATAACACAGAGTGGCAGTTTACCATCGTGAAGCAGGTGGGCGCAGAACATGCACTTGATGACGGTCCCTTTGACCGCCGGCACAGGGTAATGTGGAGAGTATGTCGCCAGCGCCGCCTCCGGGGGAAGTTCGGGGGTCGACCAGTTGAAGAAACGGCGGTGGTAGGGACACGCCGCCATGCACATACGGCAACCGATACAGCGTTTATGGTCGATGAGCACCACGCCATCTTCGTTGTGATAAGTGGCGGCTACCGGGCAGACGTTGACGCACGGGGCGTTCTCGCACTGGTAGCAGGGAGTCGGTAAAAAAGTGGTACCACCGCCGGGAAGCTCGACTGTGTAGACCTGAATCCATTCCTGCCCGACAGGTGCAAAATGCCCGTTGATGCAAGCCTGGGTACACTGGGCAGGAGCATTGATGATAACACAACCATCGCACTTTTTCAGGTCTATTATCATCGTCCAGGCGCGGGCTTGTTTACCCTTCGCATTTGCCTGTTGAGAGATTGCTCCGTTAAGACCGTTCGCGGCTTTCACCCGGTTAACCACCGCTACCAGGGGTGAAGCTGTTATCGCCGCCAGTCCTAGCGCGCCCGCAGACCGCTTGATAAATTCCCGCCGGTCAATCCGCCTCGCTTTTCCTTTCTCCGGCACCTGCAACTCCTCTCTTTTGTTCCGCATCCGTTATCTAACGCTGTGGTTGCTGTGGCTGAGGCAATTTGCCGGCCAGGGCACTGACAATATCGAGGGTGAGCGGGATGATAGTGCTGTTCCTTTCCCCGGAAATTTCAACAAGAGTCTGCAAATACCGTAATTGAAGCGTCACCGGGTTCACGGAGATAATATCGGCCGCTTCTGCCAGTGTCTTCGCCGCATCGCGCTCGCCCTGTGCGTGAATAATCTTGGCGCGTCTTTCGCGCTCGGATTCTGCTTGCCGCGCCATCGCCCTCTGCATCGCTTCCGGCAGGAGAACATCTTTTACTTCCACCAGGGTGGCACGGACGCCCCACGGTTCCTCTGTCTGCTCATCGATAATCTCCCGCAGTCTCAGGTTAATCTGGTCGCGGTGGGAGAGCAGTTCATCCAGTTCCGATTGACCGAGCACGCTCCGTAGAGTTGTCAGTGCCAGTTGGATGGCGGCCTGGCGGTAGTTCTCGACGTTGATAATCGCCTTGACCGGGTCGATGACCATGTAGTACACCACGGCATCCACACGCACGGTGACGTTGTCCTTGGTGATGACTTCCTGCGGTTCCAATACGGTGGTGTTTACCCGCAGACTGACCCTGATGAGCTGGTCTACCAGGGGGATAATCAGATTAAGCCCCGGATTTCTCGTGCTTATGAGGCGCCCTAAGCGGAGCATCACCCCTCGTTCGTACTGCTTGACGACTCGTATGGATGCCATGAGTAGACCGATGATTACGAGACCGATTACATACCATAACCATGTACTCATTTTTGTTCCGTCCTGTTCTCCTTTTATGTCGTGCCTTCGCAGGTCACGCTGGATACCGTGAAAACTATGCGTATAACGTCAAATCTATTACGTAGTGTACGTATTCGCTAATTTTCCAGGTATACCCATTTTTTCACGCACTACTACCCACTTCTTCTTCGTTGTTACCATTAGAGACTACCACAGGCAGTAGTGCATGAGGAATAAGGATAACAGGGGAATCAGGCTACCCTGAACAGGGGATATTCAGGCGTTGTCTAAATAGATTAGTGTACTTGAAACTACACTGCTTTACGGGTCTAGCGTAATAAGACCGTGCCGCAGGGCATATTTCACCAGCTCTGTCCGGCTGTGCAGACCGAGTTTCGCCATA
Organism: Dehalococcoidia bacterium; assembly: GCA_030691775.1. Lineage (GTDB taxonomy): Bacteria > Chloroflexota > Dehalococcoidia > Dehalococcoidales > Fen-1064 > JAURWL01. The sequence continues at coordinate 6,912 of JAUYDN010000096.1, read as the reverse complement.
ATGTTTGCCCGGTGCGTTTGCACGGTGGATGGACTGAGGAATAGTTTTTCGGCTATCTCCTGGTTATTTTTCCCTTCGGCAACGAGTTTGAGTATCTCTTTTTCCCTGCCGGTCAAGCCGGTATAGGTCTCTTTGTCCTGGCCCGTCTTGGCGCGGCGCAGGTAATCGCTGAGCAGTTTTTTCGTCATCGTCGGTGATATGTACACGTCTCCCCCCGCCAGGGCACGGAGCGCCCCGAGTAATTCGACGGTGGAGCCACCTTTCACAAAATACCCTGATGCCCCCACCTGCAAAACTTCGAAGAAATATTCATCACCCTCGTGCATGGTGAGCGCCAGGATTTTAACTTCCGGGTGCGCTAGTTTTATCTGGCGCGTGGCTTCCAGGCCGTTCATTTCGGGCATACTGATATCCATCAGGATAATATCCGGCTTTAGTTCTTCGTTTTTTTGTATCGCCTCCAGGCCGTTGGTCGCCTCGCCAATTACCTGGATATCAGCCTGGGAATCAAGAATCGCTCTCAAGCCCTCTCTCACGATAACGTGGTCTTCGGTTACCAGCACACGTATTTTGTCCGTCACTTTTTTCTCCTCCCTGTTGCCGGCGTTTCGCCGCTAATCGCGCTATCTCCCCAGCGGGATGCATCCACGGGGATTTCCACTTCAAGGCGGGTTCCCCGCCCTATTTTTGAATCGAGTTCAAATTTGCCACCCATCAACGCCGCCCTTTCCCGGATGCCGATAAGACCCCAGGCATGCCCCCGGCCGCCTGACCGGAAGACAACATCGGTATTAAACCCATGACCATCATCTTCAACTACGGCGATCATTTTATCCCCATCCACTGAAAGCCGGATGGAAACGTTCCTGGCGTGAGCATGCTTGGCGACATTATGCAGGGCTTCCTGGACAATCCGGAAGACGGTCACTTCTAGAGTCGGAGGGAACCGGCCGGAAATATTGTGGCTCTCGAACTTTAAGTTGATATCAAGGTCAGCCAGGTGTCTCTGCGCATACGTTTTAATAGCGGTCACCAGGCCCAGCTCGTCAAGTGACGGAGGGCGCAGGTCGAGTATCAACCGGCGCATTTCATCGAGGGCGTGCGCAACGACCGTTTTGGTTGCGGTCAGTCTCTCTTTCAGCCGGGACTGGTCTGGCGGCAATTTGTCCTCAACAGCCTCGATGCTCATAATCAGTCCGGTCAATGTTTGTCCGTATTCATCGTGCAGTTCCCGGGCGATACGGCGGCGCTCCTGCTCCTGTGCATCGATGACGCTATTGAGCAGTTGGCCGCGTAACTCCTCACGGTGTTTGGCTTCTTCATAGCGGGAGACTATCTCCCGCCGCGATTCCCTGAGCTCGTCCCGCATCACCTGGAAGGCGGCGCTGAGATTGCCGATTTCATCGCCGCGCCCGATAGGAATGGCGACCTCGTAGTCGTTTTTTGCCAGGCTGTTGGCAGCGGTAGTGAGCATCCTGATGGGTTTGACGATGTTCTGCATCATCGCCCAGACCAGCACCAATGTAATCAGGACGAGCACGGTGCCCAGAATCAGCAACCTTATCTCCAACTGCCTCGTCGGCAGAAGCGCTTCCTGCTCTGATTGCCGGATGACAACGCCCCAGGGGACCGTAGCCAGCGGGGCGAAAGCAAGGACATCCCTTTGCTTCTTTACATTGGTCGCGGTAGTGTGACAGCGATGGCACTTGCCGGTGACCGCCTGACCGGTATTAATCAGTTCAGCAAAGCGTGTCGGGTGGTCGCTCAGCTCGAAGGATTCCGGTGGCGTACCCGGACCCGTTCTGGCAACGACGATACCGCTGGCATCCACCACCTCGATATAGCCGGTCTGCCCTACCTGGAATGACTGCGTGAAAGCGCCCAGACTTGACTGCTCGGTATCGATGGTGCTGACGAGCACGCCACATATTTCGCCACGTTCGTTGATAATCGGGACGCTGATGAGCACGGTCGGTGTTTCCGTCAGCGGCTTGGTCACCAGCCCGGAGACGCTGGCGGTGCCAGCATCAAGGTTCTTTTTGATTTCTGAATAAGCGGACATAGAAAATCCGACAATCCCGGGAGCGTCCGGTTCCGCAATGATTACCTTACCGGTGGAATCAAGTACATATAATGTATTTACCCGGATACCCGATTCGCGGAGTATTTCCCGCATCGGCGCCATTTCCCGGTCGAACTCAGCTTTTGTAGGTAAGCCACCCGTTGCGCGAGCGGCATCACGTAACTGGGCGAGAATGTAATTGAGCGTCTGGTCCAGGTTGTTGGCGACAATCCGCGCAATGGTCAACCTTTCCTGGAGTGTCTTCTGGAGGCTTTCGTTAATGGACTGGATGGCAAGCGTACTGAAAGCCGCCAGCCCGAACACCAGTGCCGCCAGCGTGAGTAGACCGATTTTCCTTCCCAGACGCAGATTACTGAGTAATGCCACCCGGGTCCGCTCCTCTTCCGTTTTTGCTACAGAGAAACCAGCGTTAAACGACCACTGAACGGTTTACTCGCTTAACTATATTATAGTACAGATTCTATACTAATATCATAATAAAGCTATACATTACTCTGAAAAACGAGATGAGTCAAGGGAGATAATGATTACCTTCCGGAAGGAGAATACACTGCTCAAGCGAAGCGTACCGGTACGGCATCCAGAGTAGACAGTAACGGCTTACAGGCGGTACTTGACAGTTATTACTCCATTACCTGATACTGGTTACTTGAAATGGAACATTGTGAGGGCACATTCACCGGGCGGGGGAAGCTCAAGCTCTATTACCAGTCGTGGCAGAATTCCCGGACTCCGAAAGCGGTGCTTTTAATTGTCCACGGGCTAGCCGACCACAGCGGACGTTATATTAATGTAGTGGACTTTTTTGTCCCGCGCGGGTTCGCAGTATATTCCTATGACCAGCGCGGGCACGGTAAGTCTGAAGGTACGCCGTGTTTTGTGAGGCGTTTCTCCGACTACACAGATGACCTCAAGGCTTTCCATTCTCTGGTGCGGGAGAAACACCCGCAGGACAAGACCTTCCTCGTCGGGCACAGTATGGGTGGCACCGTTGCCGCGGATTACGCTATCCAACATCCCGCCGGACTGGTTGGTCTCGTCCTGTCCGGGCCATTATTGAAAGCCGGCGAAAGTGTAACGAACGCGCAAATCATTATGGCACGCTTGCTATCGGCGCTACTGCCGAAAATTGGCATCGCCGCTATCGACACCACGGGTATCAGTCGTGATAAAGCCGTGGTGACAGCTTATGTGAACGACCCGCTTGTTCATCATGGCAAAATCACCGCGCGGACAGGCGCGGAACTTATCACCACCATAGAGAAACGTCTACCCGAGAAGATGAATGAACTCACCCTGCCGCTTCTCATTATGTGCGGGACACAGGACAGGCTCGCCAATCCGCGCGGAAGCGACCTGTTATATGAAAAAGCGAAATCCACGCATAAGACCCTGAAACGCTATGATGGTTTCTACCACGAGATTTTCAACGAGCCCGGCAGGGAGCAGGTATTCGCCGATATGGAAAAGTGGTTGTCAGGACACCTGTAGTACGACTACGTTAAGTAGCGTCGGACACGTCCTTATACTGTCACTGCGAGCGTAGGCGAAGCAGTCTCAGGGAGGAGGGGCCGTCCCCACCCTGGGATCGCCACGCTTCGCTCGCGATGACATAACGCAGTAGTAGGCACTTAACCCACTGCCCAACCCCGAGCACGTTCCACGGCACGTTTCCAACAGGCGTAGAGGTTTTCCCGTTCGTCTGCGGACATTTTTGGTTCAAAAGTTGCGGAGCTGTGCCAGTGTTTACTGATTTCTTCCTTACTTTTCCAAACGCCCGTCGCCAGGCCGGCAAGGTAGCACGCTCCTAAAGCCGTGGTCTCCGCTACCTGCGCCCTCTGTACGGGAATACCCGAGATGTCCGCCTGGAACTGCATCAGCAGGTCATTGACGCTGGCGCCGCCATCCACGCGCAGGACCGGGATTTTCAGTTTGGCATCGGACCGGATGGCTTCGAGCACATCACGGGTCTGGTAGGCAATGGCTTCCAGGGTAGCACGCGCCATGTGCCCGCGATTCGTGCCGCGGGTGATACCCACAATGGTGCCTCGAGCATACATATCCCAGTAGGGCGCACCCAGTCCTGCCAGCGCCGGCACGAAGTAAATCCCGCCATTATCCGGCACCGAACGCGCCAGGCTTTCAACCTCCGCGGCGGTGTGTATCAGCCCCAGGCCGTCACGTAGCCACTGCACCGCCGCACCGGTGATAAAGATACTGCCTTCCAGCGCATAGGTCACCCTGTCATCCAGTCCCCAGGCGATGGTACTCAGCAATCCGCTTTTCGAGTCGATGGGACGGGTACCCGTGTTAAAGAGCAGAAAGGAGCCGGTACCATAGGTATTCTTCCCCATACCCCGTTTATAGCACGCCTGCCCGAAGAGTGCCGCTTGCTGGTCGCCTGCCACGCCGGCGATGGGAATGCGCGCTTCAACCGGCATACCGGGCACGGTTTCTCCGTAAATCCGACTCGATGGCACCACTTGCGGGAGGACGGCAGGAGGAATATTCAGGCAAGCAAGCAGGTCTCTGTCCCACTTGAGCGTGCGGATATTGTACAGCATGGTGCGGCTGGCATTGCTGTAATCGGTGATGTGCAGACTGCCGCCGCTCAGGTTCCAGATAAGCCAGCTATCCACCGTGCCGAAGCAAAGTTCACCCTGCTCGGCGCGCCGCTGTCCATCGGGAATATTATCCAGCAGCCACCGCAGTTTAGTGCCGGAAAAGTAGGCATCTACGGTCAACCCGGTCTTGTGCCGGATATCTTCGGTGGTAATTCGAGTTTTTAAGTCCTCGCACATCCGGGCGGTGCGGCGGCATTGCCAGACGATAGCGTTCGCCACGGGCTTTCCGGTATGCCGCTCCCAGAGAATGGTCGTCTCCCGCTGGTTGGTGATGCCCAGCCCTTTGATTTGCTCGAGAGGGACATTCGCTTTCTCTACTGCTTCCTTCAGTACCGCCACCGAGTTCTCCACCAGTTCGCGCGGAGACTGTTCCACCCAGCCCGGTTGGGGGTAAATCTGGCGGATTTCACGGTAAGCGCGGGAAACCACACCGCCGTCTGCATCGAATAACAGCGCCGTGCTTCCGGTGGTTCCCTGGTCAAGAGCGAGTATATAAGCCTCACCAGCCATATCTGTTTCCCTGCAGTTCTGCTCCATTATATGAGAGGACGGAGAAACGAATGTACCAGAGAAGCTATTGCTTTCGAGTTAGTCTTGTCCAAAGGTTTCTGGCTTTGGTTTCTGCTCCTGTCCATGTACTGTATTCTACTATGAGCTGTAAGGCGTGTCTAATTAGTTCCATGTCTTCAGTTCTTAGTCGGGGTCTGGTTTCTATGCCTTTATTGCGAAGAGCATTAAGTAGATTACATCAAGGGTGGGTTAGTCCGGTTTCGAGGGGTGTCGGCTTTCAGATTTCGAAAGGACGTAACCCACCACAAATCTTATGCAAACATGTTTATGCTCTGCGTAGTAACTTAAAACCCTGAATTTCTTAACCAGTAAACTGAACCGGGCGGAGGCCAAACACTTCGCCCGGTCTGTTTTTATTACCACATCACCCGCGTGAGCGAGTAGGGCGGTATCTCAATTACGGAAACCGCCTTTTTTATTTCCACCGGTGGCGCCGTTTGCATATATTCGGTTGCCGGGTCGATATACATCGTCTCGATAGTTACAGGCAGTTTGCCGTTCATAATCTTCGTCAGCGTGACGGCTTTCGTCTCTGCCCCAGCGTTATGAATAATAAGCGTGGCTTTATCTCCCCTGCGGAAAAGAGCGGCATCGAGGTCATAATACCCCTCGTCGTTAGTGACGGTACTCACAATCCGGCGGGCGCCATCAATCTTGAGTGGCTGGTAATTAGCGCCACCGTTTGCCGCCTGGTTAAACCACTTCAGGACCACGGCAGAGTTTATCGGCACATAGCTGCCAGCCTCACGGTCAGGGCGGTAAAGGGACATCGAACCTCCTGAAAAATTGAGCATGTGGTAATGGGTCATCGTCACGGAGGAATGGCGCAGGAAAGCCATCAGCATGCGGGTGGTCAGGTGAACGTGCAAGCCGAGTTGCCCGGTCGTCACCTGTAATCCCCACGACCAGCCGCTCCACTCCGTCACCCAAATTTCCTTGCCGGGAAGCTGTTTTTCCAGCGCGCTCAAAGTCTCATCGATGCCCTGGTCGCAACGCGCCATTAATGCCGGGAAGACTTTGTCCATATTCGCCGGCAGTTTCGCCCGCTCACCCGCCCCGGCGATACGGTCGACTTCCGGGTACAGGTGGATGGTCACGGCATCGAACCAGGATTCGCTCTTGAGGTAGCTGTCCCACGCCTGAAAGCTCTGTCGGGGTGTTATCCTGCCATCCGTATTATTCGCGTAAAACCGGCTTCCGGTTGACTGCACCGCCACTTTGGTGCCGGGTACAAAATATGGTTGGAGCGCATTTCGGTATTCTCTCATCACGCGCATCGTGGTCTGCACATCGGGCCACTTTTTCATCACATTCGGGTCGCCGAGCATCGCCAGCCAGAACTCATTCCCCAGCTCCAGGTAGCGCGGCAGGATGCCCTCTTTTTTCATCTGCTCGAACCAGGCAGACTGGTCGGCAACGGAGGAGGTCTCCAGGTTTACTAACAGGACAATCTCCGCCCCGATATTTCCGGTGGGGACACGGCATGCCGTGTCAGGGCGACCTCAAGGAGCTTGTCTCAAAACAATTGGTCTGTCATTCTGGAGGAGTCCCGATAGCATCGGGACAACGAAGAATCTGGTGGTGGGGAGGCGTTGTCTTATTCCCCCACTCTGAGATTCTTCGCTTCGCTCCAGA
>JAUYDN010000078.1 GCA_030691775.1 Dehalococcoidia bacterium | reverse complement strand
GCCTGTTCTGCCAGAGCATCTACAATAACAGGATGGCAATGCCCCAACGCGCAAACAGCCCATCCACCAACGAAATCGTAGTACTCTTTGCCCTTATCGTCCCAGACACGTACACCTTCACCACGTGCGATTGTCAGGGGTATTCGTTCTATGCAGTTAAACAGGAGTTTTTTCCCGAGTGTCTGCCAGTCTGTCATATATTTACCCTCGATATTGCGCTAGGCTCGAATCACAGTACCGGCGGCGTCGCTTTCGGCGGCTTTGATGAGCGCGCCCGGCTGTCTACCGTCGATGATGCAGGCGGTTGTGCCGGCCGAGAGCGCCGTGAGACACCCGTTGATTTTGGGAATCATCCCGCCGGATGCTACTCCAGAATCAAGCAATGCCTGTGCTTGCGCTTTATTCAGCGTGGCGAGCAATTTACCGTCTTTGTCCATAATTCCCGCTACATCCGTGAGGAAGATAAGCTTTTCCGCCTCGAGGGCGGCGGCGATTTCCCCGGCGAGAGGGTCGCCGTTAATATTGAGGATTGGTGGGGCATCCTGGGGGCGGTCGAAAGCGTAATAGCTGATAGGGGAGACCACAGGTATGAACCCCGCCTGGAGAAGCGCCTTCAATACCGCAGGGTCTACCTTCTTCACTTGACCTACATAGCCGAGCTCTTCTCCCGCCTTCTGACTCTGGACCATGGCGCCGTCGACGCCGCTGAGTCCGACCGCTCTGCCCCCGAGGTTCTGGATGGTGCCGACAATTTGCTTGTTGACCAGTCCACCAAGCACAGCGGTGACCATATCCAGGGCGGGAATATCGGTCACTCTCTCACCGCGCACGAAACTGGTGGGGGTGCCCTGCTTCTTGAGCCAGTCGGTAACCACATTGCCGCCACCGTGGACAACCACCATGGACAAACCCCGTTTCTGGAGCGTTACGATATCCTCCAGGATGGGGTCATGCTTGCCGAGCGTGGCACCGCCTATTTTAATTACGATTGGTCTTTTCATATTGCCTTCTTGTCATTCTGAGTGCCCAGAAAATCCCGTTGCTCCCAATTACGAAAGCGCGCGAAGAATCTCCGTGTGGTTCAAGGTCAGACCCTTAACCCGCTGTGTATTAACAACGAATTCAGTCGGCATGGAGATTCTTCACAGAGTTTACCCTGAGCAATACCAGTTCCGAAGGGTTCAGAATCATTCCTGCCGACCATATCGTCACCACGAAGTATGAAAACGGCTGTCACGTCTCGTTGTAACCGGGACGCGGACTCTCGTGGACGGGTAATGAATCCCCCTACCCCACCCTGAGATTCTTCGTCGTCCCCGTATCCAGTACGGGGCAGGCTCTTCGCGGAGTTGGGGAGACGGACGCCTCCAGAATGACAACCGAAGCTATTGTCATGGTGGTGGTACATATGTTTCACGTCGTATACTCCGCGTTTATTTTCACATACTGTTCTGTCAAATCACACCCCCAGGCGGTTGCCTCAGCCGTGCCGAGGTGTAAATCGACCAGTATCGGCACCTCTTTTCCCCCGAGGGCTTTTACCGCAGTCTGGCGGTCGAAAGAAAGCGGCCTGCCGTTTTTAAGCACAGGGATACCGGCCATTATAACTTCCAGCTTTGGTTCCACAACTTCGATGTTGCTTCTTCCCAGCGCCGCCGTGACTCTACCCCAGTTGGGGTCCCTACCATAGATAGCGGCTTTCACCAGGTTGGAACTGGCGATAGTGCGTGCCGCCCGCCGTGCTTCATCGACTGTCAGCGCGTTCCTCACGGTGATTTCGATGAGCTTTGTAGCGCCTTCACCATCCCGCGCGATAGCCTTAGCCAGGTAGATGCAGACTTTATCAAGTGCTTCCTGAAAAACCGTGGCGAAAGGGCTTTTCCCACCAATCGGCTGGTTCTGCACTGTTCCGTTAGCGAGCAGAAGTACGGTATCGCTGGGGCTGGTATCGCCATCGACTGAAATCATATTAAAAGAAATATCTACGGATTTCCGCAATGCTGATTCGAGAAAATCCGGCGCTACCGCCGCATCCGTCGTCAGAAAGGCGAGCATCGTGGCGAGGTTGGGGTGAACCATGCCGGAGCCTTTTGCCACCCCACCGATGGTAAACGTAATGCCACTGTGTTTTTCGGTGACTGCAACTTCCTTGGGGACGGTATCCGTGGTCATTATGGACCGGGCAAAATCGTGTCCGCCGTCCGCTGTTAATAATACCCGGTGTATACCCTTACGGATGGCGTCCATTGGCAGGGGTACGCCGATAACTCCCGTGCTGGCGACCAATACCTCCTCCGGCTCGGTGCCGAGTGCATTAGCGACCAATTCGGCGGTCTCTATGGCATCGGCGATACCCTGCTCGCCGGTGCTGGAGTTGGCACAACCGCTGTTTACGATAATAGCTGAGACTTTGCCTTTTTTCGCCAGGTTCTGCTGGTTTACCACTACTGCCGCCGACTTAATCTTGTTCGTCGTAAAAACGCCAGCGACATCACATGGCTCCTGCGAGTAGATAATACCCAGGTCGAGCACGTTTTCACCCGGTTTTTTTATACCCGCGTAGGTAGCCCCCGCGGAAAACCCTTTCGGGGTGGTTACCGTGCCGCCGGGAACAAATTCTGACTGTGTCATAATAGTAAACTATAACACAGGATTACTCTAAATTCTAATCTCTATTACGATGGAAACGATTAATGATTTATGATTAAAGAAGGCTGATGGCTGACAGCTTAAAGCTTTTTCGCGATTTGCACCTTTCAAGAACCTTTTGCTATGATTGCAGACAAGATGGACAATATGGCGCGTGCGCTCTCGCTGGCGAAGCTGGCACTGGGTAGTGTCAGTCCTAATCCGGCCGTGGGCGCAGTGATTGTTAAAGGTGGGAAGGTGGTGGGGCAGGGATACACCCAGCCTCCGGGTGGTCCCCACGCTGAAATCGTGGCGCTCAAGGAGGCGGGAGAGCGGGCGCGTGGCGCGACTCTCTATGTCACTCTCGAACCGTGCTGTCATTATGGTCGGACGCCACCATGTACAAAAGCAATTATAGAAGCCGGTATCGTTGAAGTACATGCCGCAATGCTCGACCCTAACCCGGTCGTCGCCGGCAGGGGTAAGGCGGAATTGACAAAAGCTGGCATTAAAGTAGTCGTTGGGGAGCATGCCGAATCAGCCTGTGAAATAGTGGAAGCCCACATCAAATACATCACGGAGAAGATTCCTTTTGTAACCGCGAAATTCGCCATGAGCCTGGACGGGAAAATCGCGACGCGTACCGGCGATTCAAAGTGGATAAGCAGTGACGAATCGCGCCGCCACGTGCACTATCTACGCTACATTAGCGATGCCATTATGGTCGGGGTGAACACGGTGCTCACCGATGACCCCCAGCTTACCGTCCGCTGTTGCACGAACGGTGGTCTTTCTCACAAACAACCACTACGTGTGGTCGTGGACACAGCCGGCAAAACACCCACCGCCGCCAAGATTTTCGATACGCCGGGGAACGTCCTGATAGCGGTGGGGAAAAGCGCGGACCCTGCCCGGAAGCGGGCATTAAGGCAGGCTGGTGCAGAGGTAATAGACATGCCGGTAAGACACGGACTGGTCCACCTGCCGGCGCTTTTGACGGCACTCGGGGAGCGGCAGATTACCAGTGTCCTGGTGGAAGGCGGCGGTACCCTGCTCGGCTCGTTGTTCGACCAGCGACTGGTAGATAAAACTATCGGGTTCATCACACCTGTAATAATCGGTGGGAAACAGGCAAGGACGCCGGTAGCTGGCAAAGGCGTGGAGAAAGTGCTAGACTCAATTAAACTGGAACGCGTGCGCACCGCACAGTTCAACGGCGATGTCATGATTTCCGGTTACGTGGGGAAAGAAATGTGTTTACCGGCATCATCGAAGAAATCGGCAGGGTAAGCCAGGTCACGTCCGGAAAGCTCACCGTCAAAGCCCGTAAAGTTCTAGGAGACACGGGTATCGGTGATAGTATCGCTGTTAACGGCGTATGTCTGACGGTCGCGGATATCACCACGGATTCCTTTATGGTGGATATTATGCCGGAGACTCTACGCCATACGAACCTGGGAGCTTTGAGACCCGGAGGGGAAGTCAACCTGGAACGGGCGCTATCTTTTGGTGGGAGGTTGGGGGGGCATCTCGTGCAGGGGCATATCGATGATACGGGGAAAGTTAGCGCTATCAAGCCGGAAGGACCTGCGGTCATCATGCGCTTCACGGCACCCCGCGAGGTATTGCGTTACGTTGTAAAGAAGGGCTTCATCGCTGTGGATGGCACCAGTTTGACAGTGGTGGAGAAAGATAACACTTCATTCTCTGTTTCCCTGGTGACACTGACCCGGCAACTCACCACCTTGAGCAAGAAACGTGTGGGCGATACCGTGAACCTGGAAGTGGATATTATCGCCAAGTACGTGGAAGCGCTTGCGCAATCACCGCGCACCGGAGTCACGGCAGAATTTCTACAAGAGCACGGTTTTCTGGTAAAGTGAAACAAGAGCGGTTAGCAGTCAGCGCTAACGTGAGAATCGTATTTGAAGCTGAAAGCTGATAGCTAAAGGCTCACAGCTTATTATTGGAGACACCATGGCGTTAGGAAGTATTCAGGAAGTAATTAAAAATATCAAGGCAGGCAAGTTTATAATCCTGGTAGACGATGAGGACAGGGAGAACGAGGGCGACCTGATTATAGCCGCGGAGAAGGTGACAGCGGAGGCAATCAACTTCATGGCGCGGCATGCCCGCGGTCTCATTTGCATGCCGCTTACCGGTCAAAGGCTTGAAGAGCTACGTATCCCGATGATGGTTGGTGAAAATACGGCGCGGCATGGGACCGCCTTTACCGTATCCGTAGATGCGAAAATCCGCGGCGCGACGACAGGTATTTCCGCATATGACAGGGCGGTCACGGTAAGAGCGATGATAGACCCGGCGACAAAGCCGGAAGACCTGGGCAGACCCGGGCATATTTTCCCGATACGCGCCCGGGAAGGCGGTGTGCTGGCACGGGCCGGACACACCGAGGCGACGGTCGACCTGGCGCGGCTGGCAGGTCTGTACCCGGCGGGTGTCCTCTGTGAGATTATGAATGAAGACGGCACCATGGCGCGCTTGACCCAGCTGGAGGAGATTGCCGGGAAGTTCGACCTGAAAATCGCCAGCATCGCCGACTTGATTGCCTATCGTCGTCGTCATGAAAAGCTAATCCATCGCGTCGCTGAGACAGTCCTGCCGACCAGGTACGGCGAGTTTAAAGCTATTGCCTACAAGAGCGATATCGACCCGGATGAACATCTGGCGCTGGTAATGGGGGAGTTGAGCAATGGCGAACCGGTGCTGGTTCGCGTTCACAGTGAATGTCTTACAGGAGACGTCTTTCATAGTATGCGGTGTGATTGTGGGGAACAGCTGGATATGGCGATGGATATGATTTCGAAGGAAGGTAAAGGAGTAATTCTCTACCTCCGACAGGAAGGGCGGGGTATCGGTTTACATAACAAGATAAGGGCTTATGCATTACAGGACAAAGGATTGGATACCGTCGAGGCTAATATAAAGCTGGGGTTCGCGGTAGACCTCCGCGATTACGGCATCGGAGCCCAGATTCTAGCAGACCTTGGGCTCAAACGGATACGGTTCCTGACAAATAATCCTAAGAAAATCATAGGATTTGAAAGCTACGGACTGGAAATGGTGGAAGAGGTGCCGATTGTTTGTCCACCGAACCCTTATAATAAAGAGTATTTAGAGACAAAGGAAAAGAAGCTGGGACACCGACTGGGGATTGTTAATAATATCGACCACTTGCAGAGAAAGGAATAGTCGGGGGCCGAAGTCAATTCGTCCAACAACCGGAGGTGTATAGCGACCGTATTTTGTCATTCCAGCCCCGTGTCATTGCATGGGGTAAACTCCGGCTGGAATCCAGATGCTCTGCGTTGATATGTGTGTTCTGGATTCCGGAACAAGTCCGGAATGGTAGTTAAGTTAATGTAATTTTCCGATTAACAGGAGGACCTATGGGTAAGTTATTTGAAGGCATGCTGGTCGGGAAGGGGTTGAAATTCGCCATCGTGGCGGCACGGTTCAACGAGTTTATTACACGGAAACTGCTGGAAGGCGCCCAGGATGCTCTCCAGCGTCACGGTGTCGAGCCGGCGGATATCGATGTCGCCTGGGTGCCCGGCAGTTTTGAAATACCCGTTGTGGCGAAGAAGCTGGCGGAGACTAAAAAGTACGATGCCATCATCTGCCTGGGGGCGGTTATCCGTGGCGCCACGCCGCACTTTGAGTACGTTTCCGCCGAGGTTTCCAAGGGAATCGCGAGAGTGGGACTAGACTATCAAATGCCCGTGATGTATGGCATCGTGACCGCCGATTCGCTGGAGCAGGCAATCGAGCGGGCGGGCACCAAGCAGGGCAACCGTGGCTTCGATGCCGCCACCAACGCCATCGAGATGGCGAACCTGCTCAAGGGTATTGGGTAGAGACTATTATTCCTCTATTAAGGAGTTGTACCTCAAAAGACGCATATCCCTGTCTCCCTGAGCGTAGCGAAGGGTCTCCCTGCCTACTGAGTATGTGCTGGAGTTCCTTTCCCGATGGAATCGGGACTTCGCTCCTCAGAATCAGTCATCCCGATTATACCGGGACCACGAAGTATAAAAACCTTCATCCCCACTTGTCATTCCCGCCCCATGTCGTGGCACGGGGTAAACTCCGGCGGGAATCCAGACGTTCCACCTCGCCCGGAGATTCTTCGCGCGCAATCATTAATATTAAGCAAAGCATTACTCAAAGCGCTCAGAACGACAACGAGTCGGATTGCCACGTCCCGATGAATCGGAACTCGCAATGACACATTGATTTCCATTCTGTGATTGCCACATCCGATTTCATCGGATTCGCAATGACACTGTAATTAAATTACAGTGTCACCTTATAAACCGTATCACCCTTGCGCACGCGGTCGGGCACCTTGATGCCCACAGATTGCCCCGCATTCGCTTCCTGCACATTCACGTTATTGACCTGCATCGATGTGACCGCCATGTTGATATCCGTGGTGTGCCCGTGAATGCGGATGGTATCCCCGACCTTGAGCGGCGCTGAAAGGTCGATTCCGGCAACTACCGGACGGGCAAAGAAGTCCATTACCTTTCCGATTGCTACTTCAGGCACGGTGCACCTCCCTGTATTTTGTGAGACAAGTATAAGATAACGGGGGATGGAGGTCAAGAGACGGTAATTGTCAACCGACTCATTTCGGGCTTCTTATGAGGAACCCCCTTGACATCTACCTTTTCCCTTGTGCTATACTAACCAAAGAAGCCTTTAAGCTGGTCCCGTGAGGCTGGCAAGGGAAAACGAATAGTACTGGAACACCTGCACCCCTTGTCAACCGCGGCAAGGGGTTTTTTAGTGTCCGAAAAAGTTATCCTGGTAGGGGAAGATATCCGCCGCACGCTGGCGCGCATTGCCCACGAAATCATCGAGCGTAACCGCGCGCCGGAAAACCTGGTGCTCGTGGGCATGTACACTCGCGGTGTTCCCCTGGCGCAGAGGCTGGCAAAAAACATCGAGGCGTTCGGCGGGGTAACCGTACCGGTTGGCGCGCTGGATATTCGTCCCTACCGTGACGACCTGCCGGCGGAAATGCTCAAGACCATCACCCCCCGCACCGAAATCCCCGTGAGCGTGGTGGACAAGACCGTGGTGTTGGTGGATGACGTCCTTTACACCGGCCGCAGTTTCCGCGCCGCCATGGACGCCATCATCGACCTCGGCCGGCCGCAATCAATCCAGCTGGTGGTCCTCATCGACCGCGGTCACCGCGAGCTACCCATCCGTGCGGATTACGCCGGCAAGAACGTACCCAGCGCCCGCGATGAGGAAATCGCGGTCAGGCTTATCGAGACCGATGGCGTGGACGAAGTGGCGATTGTGAACCGGCCGAAGGTCAGGGCTGGGAACCGGCTCCCGGGAGGAGGCGAATATGGCACTCAAGGGTAGAGACCTGGTGACCATCGATGACCTTACCAACGGGGAAATCGAAGCTATCTTCAAACTCGCCGATTCGATGGCAGACTCGATGCCGGGGCAGTACGGGCTATGCCGGGGTAAGGTTATGGCGAGCCTTTTCTTCGAGCCGTCTACCCGCACCCGTCTCTCCTTCGAGACGGCGATGCACCGCCTCGGCGGGCGCGTTATCAGCGTCTCCGACCCCAAATCCACCTCCCTCGCCAAGGGTGAGAGCATCGCCGATATGGCGCGTATCGTGGCTGGCTATGCAGACATTATTGTGATACGGCATCCGTGGGAGGGCGCTGCCAGGCTGGTTGCGGATTACGCCGATGTGCCGGTTATCAACGCCGGCGATGGCGGGCACCAGCACCCTACCCAGACCCTCTGCGACCTCTACACCTTGATAAAAGAGCGCGGCAGTATCCACGGCTTAAAGATTGCCCTGTGGGGCGACCTCAAGTATGGCCGTACCACGCACTCGCTCATCTTTGCCCTTGCCAAGTTCGGGGCGACCATTGTGTTCTGTCCCAGTCGCGGGCTGGAGGTGCCGGAGAACATCCTGCATAAACTCGTGACCGAATATGGCGGCGAACTGGAGCGGTTCGGTGGCAGGGAAAAGAAAGTAAAGTCCGGGGCACTCCAGGTAGACGCCGTCTACATGACACCCGGTAAGCCGCACCAGCTGGCGATGATGCCGGGTATCGACTTCGAAGTAGAGCTGAAGGCGGGTGTGGATGCGCTCTATGTCACTCGACCGCAAAAGGAGCGGTTCACCGGTGAAGAGCAACCCGATAATGAATTCCCGGTGGTGGATAAAAAGATGATGCGCGGTAAGCAGTTCAGCAAGACCCTCGTGATGCACCCTTTGCCGCGTGTCGATGAGCTTGCTTACGACCTGGATGCTGACCCGCGGGCGATGTACTTCAAACAGGCTTCACGGGGTGTACCCGTCCGCATGGCGCTACTTGCGTTGACCCTGGGCGTGAAGGAGTTTCCGGTTATAGAAGAGCCATCCCCGGTCAGGACTGACTACCTGATGTATGAACGTGATTACGGTGTTAAGTGCAACAACCCGCGCTGTGTCACGGCGCAGGAATCGGAAAAGAAATACCTGAAACCGGGGTTCAAGATTGTCAACCGCGAGCCGCTCACTCTCCGTTGCGTCTACTGTGAGCACGGCACAGAGCCGAAGTTCATAGCGAGCACAGAGTGGCACGAGGGTAGGGTTGAACATAAGAAATACCACCGCGCTAACAGCCACCTGGTAAAGAAAATCCGCCCGGAAAACCTTATTGCCTTCGATTCAGAGAAAGAGGCGGAGGAGCACGGCTACAAACCGGGTTATTATGCGAAGGCAAAGGAAAAGTAACGATTATGAAAGTAAAAGTATGCATACCCATAATGTCATTCCAGCCCCGTATCAGAGTACGGGGTAAACTCCGGCTGGAATCCAGAAGAGGCCGAATACGTCTGGATTCCCGATCAGGTCGGGAATGACAAAAGACGGGAAAACCTGATTGCCTTCGATTCAGAGAAAGAGGCAGAGGAGCACGGCTACAAACCGGGTTATTATGCGAAGGCAAAGGAAAATAATAAAAGAACGTCATTGCACGACAGTCGCGACACCAGTCGCGATAAAGAAGAAAAATCCGGGTGAAGACAACTTGAGTCAGAATAATTACCTAGAAAATGGTCTATCTTGTCGTTCTGGAGGAGTCCCGATCCTTCTGTACTTTATCGGGACGACGAAGAATCTGGTGGCGGGGGAAAATCGCCCCTCCCTGAGATTCTTCGCTTCGCTCCAGAATGACACCTCCATTTTCATTGTTCGTGGGTGGCGCCACGGCGCCATGATAGATTGGACCTATAACAGGTGTGTGAGATTGCTTCGCGTAGTAAATCAGACTGGACATAACCCAACGGCTCGCAATGACGGGTGAACGAAATAAGACAGTAATGATTTCTCCCGTTGTGAAAGAGCTTGCCCTGAGCCTGCCGAAGGGGAGATTGAGAGGGTTTTTCCCTTATGGCACCGATGTGAAACCCCCCTTGTTCCCCCTTTGCGAAAGGGGGAGATAAGAAGTATAGAAATGAACGCATTGCTGATAAAAAACGCCCGCATCCTGGACCCGGGGCAGAAAATCGACCGGGTGGGTTGTATGTTGATACGGGACGGGCGGATTGCGTGGTGGGGGGGCAGGGACACCTACCCCGCCGGGTCGCAGTTCGATGTTTTAGAGGCAGAAGGGCTGGTGGTGTGCCCGGGATTCATCGACCTGCATTGCCACCTCAGAGAGCCGGGTTTTGAAGAGAAAGAGACCATTTATACCGGCACGGGGGCGGCGGCGGGGGGTGGTTTTACCATCGTCTGCTGTATGCCGAATACAAGACCACCGCTGGATTCGGTCGAGACTATTGAGATGGTAAAGGCAAAGGTACAAAAAGGTGGCGTGGTAAGGGTCCTGCCCATCGCGTGCATAACAAAAGGGCGGCAGGGGAAAAAACTGGTGGACATGGAGTCGCTGGCACGGGCGGGCGTGGCGGGCTTCAGTGATGATGGCGACCCGGTGAGAGACGATACCGTAATGCGTCGGGCACTTGAAATGAGCAAAAAATTAGGCTTGCCAATCATCGACCACTGTGAAGACCCGGTAGGTGGTCCGCCTGAAGGCGAAGTGAAGATGGTTGCCCGCGACCTCAAGCTGGCGGAAGAAACAGGGGGATGGGTACATATCGCCCATGTCAGCGTCGCCGGGT
>JAUYDN010000013.1 GCA_030691775.1 Dehalococcoidia bacterium | reverse complement strand
TTGCTTTTCAGTATCTGGCAGTGCTTTTTCTAACTACAACCACCCTCACCCCTTCGGCTTCGCTCAGGGCAAGCTCTTGCCCTCTCCCTTTGAATCGAAGGAGAGGGAATAATAGAAAGAGGATTGCATCTCCGACTTGTCACGAGTCCGTATCCCGATTATATCGGGACTCCCCTTTCTGCACCCCACCCCCTCTACGATTTGACGCTTGTTGTTTCGCTTCAACTTCGATGTCTACGGAGTTTGGGACAGCATTTGTAATTATTATCTCTGGACCTCCCGCCGCAGGCGGGTGGAAAATGGGAATCCCCCGATTCATCATCTATCAGGCGTGAAAAACCCATCCAAAACACCGCATCCAATTATATCGGACAGTAATGAGCATTACTATGAAAACAGATTTAACTTTCTTAAGGCTACCGACTATTACGATACTACCCATACACCGTTTCGGCGGATGAGTCGATGCCATAGACCTCGTAACCCTTTTGTACCAGATAAATTACGTGGCGTCTCGCCCCGCACCTCAGGTCCAACACCCGTCGCACATTCCGCGTTCCAAATAACGCTACCATTTCAGGCATGTCCTCGTGGGGTTGCTGTAGCCAGGCGCCGTGTTTCTGATAGATTGAGTCCCAGTTTTGTACCGGCAAAGGTGCACTATAACACAAAGCCTGCCAGGGACAGGGAGTTCTGGGTCCTAAATATACCGCTTGACAAGAGCTGTGGTATGACATATAGTAATACCGTGACCTGGAGGGAAAATGAACACGGCCAAAGTCGCAATCAGTATCAGCAGGCGCACCCTGGAAAGACTGGACCATCTGGTGAAAACCCGTGTCTACGCTAACCGGAGTAGAGCCATTGAGGATGCTGTTGAAGAAAAGCTAAGGCGTTTAGAGCGCAGGCGCCTGTTTGAGGAATGTGCCAAATTAAATCCTGTCGAAGAGCGGTCATTGGCAGAAGAGGGCTTGTCAGAGGAGTTGAAGCAATGGCCCGAATACTGAGAGGAGAAATCCGGTGGGCTGACCTGAACCCGGTGCGGGGACGTGAGCAGGGTGGAGCAAGACCTGCCGTTATCATCAGTCAGGATGTTTTTAACGAACGTTCGGGCACCGTGATTGCTCTGGCGGTGACGAGCCAGCCTCAACACGCGGGATTTCCCCTTACACTTGAGTTGGCGTGCTTAAAGCTTCCGAAGAGGTCGTGGGTAAAGATAAGCCAGATTCGCACGCTATCGTCTGAACGGATAGGTGAAGTACTCGATACTATTTCGCCGGAGCAGATAAACCAGCTCATTGAAGGTTTGAATGAAATTACTGGTGACTAACACTTTTTTACAGGAGACAGCCAACCGAGAAGAAAGATTTTGGAGGTAGAATCCCAATCTCGTGTCATAGGGCGGTTATTATCGAAAAATGCTGGAATAATATGTCACGGCAATTCCGGAATTCATCTTCCGGTAACTTGTACTTTATCCTCCGCTTCCTTCTGCAAGGCGTTGTTCGGCGTGATTTTATAACCAGCGGCTTCAAAGAAACAACGTATGAAATCTTTACTTAATCTTTCTAGCTGTGATTCGGGTAACAAGTAGATACTCCCGGCTTTCGACTCGCTAATCAGCTTTTCAATTTCTTGTTTGAACTCAGTGGGTAGAGGACGCATTAATGCTTCAGCATCATCTTCAAAAGTCAATGATATTTGCTGCCTCTGTTTCCATTGTTTTAAAGCGTTGATTATGAATATTCTCGCTAATGTAGAAGGTCCCACCTTGTGAGCCCTGGCAACTTCTTCCAAAGTTTGCCGCGATTCGCTATCCAAACGAATTGTCATGGGACTATCCTTCGCTGCCATAGCTTGCAATGATTTGAAATCCGTTTCATCGAAATGCTCCAGGACGCTGTGGCTGTCCCAATATTCAACTTCTTCCTCTTCGGTTTCGAATTTTGGTAAAGGTTTTTTAAGTTTTGCCATCTGCATCTCCTCCTTGCCGGCACAACTAATCATGCTAACCCTTATGTCTCTTATACAATCGTCTTTCATCATCCTTCATGTCTCGTGCTGTTAATGTCGAAAACGCTGTCCCACGTACTTTTTTAAGGACTATCAACAGATAACGACCTGATGCACTTTGTCCGAGAACGTAATACCGCTTGTTCTTCTCTGACCCTGGGCCTCGACGGAAAATCGGTTTCCCTTCATAAACAACTTCCTCAACCTCTTCTGGCATTACGCCATGTTTTTGGACTATTTTGTCAATAACACGTTGAGTCCAGCGTAATTCAATTTCTTCCATCCAAGCTTCCCTGTAATACATTGTACTACATTAATAATAGTTGTCAATAATTAAATGTGAAAGCATTTTTAGTGGTGACAACTCTGGAATTCTGTGTTCGGTACATGATACGAGATGGGGAGTGATAAGATGAAGGAGCGTTATCCTCTCAAACTCGCGTCCACCTCTGCCACCAGACGGTTGAGAATCTGCTGTTGCACCCGGTTCACTTCTTCATCGGTGAGGGTGCGGTTGGGCGATTGGAATGTCAAGCGGTATGCCAGTGATTTCTTACCCGCGGGCACCTGCTCTCCCGCATAGACATCGAAGAGGCTGACATCGATTACCAGCGAGACCGCCCTGACAATGTCGACAATCTTCTGGTGAGGCACGGTAACATCTACCACCAGCGCAATGTCACGGATAGTGGCGGGAAATTTGGGGATGGGCTGGTACATCATAAACCCGGTATGTAGCACCAGCGCCGGCAGATTTAGCTCGAACAGGTAAACGCCACCCGGTAGCTCGAAGTGCCCCGCCACCGCCGGATGCAGTTCACCCACTACTCCTACCTGCTTCCCCCCGATAGTGACCGCGGCCTGCCGCGCCGGATGCAGGCTTTCATCGTTAGCAGGGTCGAACCGCGCCGTGGTATTAAACTGCGCCAGTAAACCTTCCACGATACCCTTGGCGTCGAAGAAATCAACAGGCTCGCCGTCACCCTGCCACCAGCGCTCACCGCGCCGCCCGGCAATGGCGCCGCACAACATATCCGGTTCATCCGGCAGGTCGGCATCTTTGGGCAGATACACCTTGCCAGCTTCAAAAAGCCGGAGACCATCCTCGAGAAACGCCCGGTTCACAGATAGTGCAGCGAGCAGGTTACCCCGCAGTGTGGGACGCAGGTATTCCTGGTCGATGGTCATCGGGTTAGAGATACGCACTGGTAATGGCTGCGGTTTCTTCGATTGCGGCGATAGCCTGGTAAGCGAGTCCATCCCTACCATGGAGTAAGAGGCAATCTCCTGGAAGCCGTAACCTGCCAGTGCCTGGCGCATCTTGCGTTTGAATCCGGTGATTGGCGCCGGGTCATGTTTCGGGATTGGCTCCGCGAGCAGGGTAGTGGGGATTCTGTCATAACTGCGGACGCGCGCCACCTCTTCCACGAGGTCGACAGGGATGGAGATATCGCTCCGCCAGTACGGCGCCTTTGCTATGACACTCCCGGTCGATACATTCGGCTGGCACTCAAACCCTAATGAGTTCAATGTCGCGGCCACCTCATCGACCGTGAATTCAACGCCGAGCACGCGCTTTGTTTCTGCGGTGGTTATCCTGACCGATTTCCGCTCCTGCTTGCCCGGGTAGACATCGATGATGCCCTTCGCCGCTTGTCCGCCGCCAAGCTCGGCAATCAGTTTCGTCGCTCGCTTTAGCGCCGGGATAGTAAGCTCGGGACTGAGACTGCGTTCGAAGCGCACGCACGCCTCGCTGGGCATACCCAGGATGCGGCCGGTGTAGTGGACACTGGTCGGTTTGAAACTCGCCGATTCCAATAGTATTGAAGTCGTATCGTCCGAAACCTCGCTGTTAGCGCCGCCCATGATGCCCGCTACAGCTACCGCCTGCTCTTTATCCGCGATAACGAGCATATCCCGCGCCAGTTGTCTTTCCACACCATCGAGACTGGTGATTTTTTCTTCGCGTCGGGCACGGCGCACCACGATACCTCTACCCGTGAGCTTTGTAAAATCGAACGCGTGCAGGGGCTGTCCCCACTCCAGCATCACGAAGTTGGTGATATCGACGATGTTGTTAATCGGGCGCATGCCGTAAGACAGTAGCCATTTCTTGAGCCATTCCGGTGATTCCGCGATTTTGACGCCGGTGATGAGGCTGGCGCAGTAGCGCGGGCACAGGTCCGGGTCCAGGATTTCCACGGTGGCATCCTGCGTGATTGACCTGTCAGATTCCGGGTAAATAAGGTCGGGGAGATGTAAGTTCGTACCGGTAAGTACCGCAATCTCCCGCGCCAGTCCGATGATGGATAGACAATCAGGGCGGTTCGGTGTCACCTCGAAGTTGAAAATGGTATCACCCAGGTACTCATTCAGCGGTTTTCCGATTGGCGCATCCGGGGGCAGTACCAGGATACCCTCGTGGTTTTCCGATACGCCCAGCTCTTTCTCCGAGCACGCCATTCCCGCCGAGACCACGCCGCGGATTTTCGCTGGCTTGAGCTTCTCCGGCTGGTTTGTGTGTGGATTAATGAGAGTGGAACCGACCGGCGCGAACGCTACTTTTATACCCGCCGCACAGTTCGGTGCGCCGCAGACCACCGTCTCCTGTTTTTCGCCGCCAAGGTCGATCGTCACCAGGCTGAGCCTATCGGCGTTGTGGTGTTTATCGACGGCAATCATCTGCCCGATGACGATGCCTTCCCAATCGCCGCCGATTGTCTGGGAGCCTTTGACCTCAAGCCCTGCCATTGTCAGGCGGTCGGCGATTTCCTGCGCCGGCAGTTTGACGTCTACGTATTGTTTGAGCCAGTTGTAAGAGACTTTCATATTAGAACTGCTTCAGAAACCTCAGGTCGTTGCCGAAAAACAGCCGCATATCATCGATACCGTACCGCAACATCGGGATGCGGTCGACGCCGATACCGAAGGCAAAGCTGGTATACTCGTTCGGGTCGATGCCGCCGCGCTCGAGGACCTTCGGATGGGTCATTCCTGCCCCGGCAATTTCAATCCAGCCGGAGCTACCGCACAACCGGCAACCGCCGCCGTGACACACGGCGCATTCTACCGCTACCTCCACCCCCGGCTCCACGAACGGGAAGTAATCGCACCGGAACCGCACGCGGCGCTCCGGACCGTAGAACCGCCGGGCGAATTCATAAAAGACGCCCTTCAGGTCAGCCATCGTAATGCCCTTGTCCACCGCCAGCCCGTCCACCTGGTTGAACATCGGCAGGTGGGTGGCATCGGTAGCTTCATAGCGAAAAACGTGTCCCGGCGCGATGACGCGGATGGGCGGTTTCATCGTATGGATGACGCGCGCGCTAACGCAGGTAGTGTGGGTGCGCAGGAGCATGGTGCGCTCACCGCGGTCGTTTTCGTAATCGACCCAGAAGGTAGACATGCTATCCCGCGCCGGATGCTCGGCGGGAATATTCAGTGCTTCGAAGTTATAATAATCAAGCTCGACGTCGTTGCTTTCGACAATCTGGAACCCCAGCGAGACGAAAATATCGCAAATTTCGCGGTAGGTCTCCATAATGGGGTGCAGGCGGCCCGAGGGGCAGGGGCGTCCCGGCAGTGTAATATCGCCGTGTGCCGCTTCTGCCTCACCTGTCCGGAGCACCTGTGACTGCGACTCTGCCTTGAGAGCTCCGTTCTTTTGCTCGAAGGCGGATTCAAGCCCGGCTTTGATGCGGTTAGCGAACGCGCCGGCATTCTTGCGTTCTTCCAGTGGCAGGTCAGCCAGGCCGCGGAGCATACCGGTCAGCTCGCTTTTCCTGCCCAAATAACGGATACGCCATTGTTCCAGAGTGGGGGTGTCTTTAATGGCGTCCAGTTCGCGGAGTGCGTTCTGATTCAGTCCTTCGAGCCGTTGTATCATGATGAGACCGTATGTGGCGGGAGACTCAGGCTACGACTGCTTCCTGGCGATGGTGACAAGCTCGGTAAACGCGGCCGGCTCTTTTACTGCCATATCGGCGAGTATCTTGCGGTTAATTTCTACGCCGGCTTTTTTCAATCCATCCATAAACTGACCGTAGGTGATGCCATTGGCGCGACTGGCGGCGCTGACGCGGATAATCCAGAGCTGGCGCATATCGCCCTTGCGCTCACGGCGATGGGCGTAGGAATAGCTCAGGGCTTTGACCATGGATTCTTTGGCGCGCTTAATCAGCTTATGGCTCGTAGCGCGGTGACCTTTGGTTAGCTCCAGGATTTTCTTATGCCTGTGGTGGCTAGTGACCCCTCTCTTAACTCGTGGCAATGTATCCTCCTGCGGGTACGGACAACCTGTGTCCATACCGGTTATTTTCAGTTACTTACCGGCGTACGGCATCAACCTGCGGAGACGTTTTTCATCCACAGGGCTGACCGGTACCCTGTTATCGTACTGCCGCTTGACCCGCTTCGGTTTGTTCCGTCTCAGGTGGCTACTGCCACCCTTCATCCGCATAATCTTACCGCTTCCCGTAATATGAAAGCGGGCTTGTGCGCCTTTATGAGTCTTTAGCTTTGGCATCCTGTGGCACTTCCTTTGGTTTCGATTTTTGGGAGGGTGATTGTGTCAGAATAATGAACATCCGCCGCCCTTCCATGACCGCATGTTTTTCGACGACCGCCACTCCTTCCAGTATCTGGACAACTTTCTGCAGGAGCTTCCAACCCAGGTCGGTATGGGTCATCTCACGTCCGCGGAACATCACCGTAATCTTGACCTTATCGCCTTCGCTGAGTAATTGCTTGATATTCCGCACCTTGAATTCAAGGTCGTGCTGGCCGATTTTCGGTCGGAAACGGATTTCCCGCAGTGCGACTACTTTTTGCGCTTTTCTCGACTGCCGCTCTTTCTTGGTCTGTTCGTATTTGAACTTGCCGTAATCCAGCAGACGGCAGACAGGGGGCACGGCGGTGGGGGCGACTTCCACCAGGTCGAGGTTGGTTTTTCTGGCTAAATCCAGGGCTTGTGGTACGGTCATGACGCCCAGCTGTTCGCCTTTCTCGCCAACAACACGGACTTCCGGGGCCCGTATCATGGTGTTGATGCGTGTTTGTTTAAGTATGTCCTGACACTCCTCCCTTACGGTTTATATTGATTACATTGAACACTATAATATATTCGTGGGGTCAGAATCAAGTGACAGATGCGCTTAAGCGCATCTGTCATTCTGAAGTGACGCAGTCCCTGAAGAATCTAACACTCGTCATTCTGAGCGCGAAGAGTAATCCCCCGCCTGAAAAGGTTATTGCGCGCGAAGAATCTCCCTAACGCATCCGTCATTCTGAAGTGACACAGTACCTGAAGAATCTGACACTCGTCATTCTGAGCACTGAGCGCGAAGTAATTGTGGGGTGGGTAAGAGCTGGTGTGACCAGCGGAAACCCACCTGTACGGCTTCGTTTTCGGTGGGTTACGCTACCGATAAATCGGATAACTAACCCACCCTACAACTAAAAACTACTTGCCCCATTTGTCATTCCCGCCTCCGAGCGGGAATCCAGATTGCTGCCAAACCTATAACTACAGGATTTGCAGTCTATTAAACATGGGTCGTAACGCTGGATTCCAGCCGGAGTTTACCCCTGCCACGACACGGGGCTGGAATGATAATCCCTGGGTGGAGCAAGCTATTTTCAAGCGATGACACTGTATAACAACTGTAGTTACAGCGCCAGCCCGCTCGCTCGCTCTCTGATTAGCTTCGTGATTTTACCTTTGAATTCGGCGAAGGGAAGCCCCTGTACCTGCTCGCCGGTACGCAAGCGGACGGAAACCGTACCGTTCTCAGCCTCTTTGTCCCCCACTACGAGCATGTAGGGTATTTTCTGGAGTTGTGCATCGCGGATTTTCTGGTTCATACGCTCGTTTCTATCGTCCACCTGAACCCGGATGTCGTTCTCTTTCAGGTCAGCCTCCAGTTTATGGGCGTAATCCAGGTGTTGGTCGGAAATAGGTATAATCATTGCTTGGACCGGTGATAACCAGACCGGGAAGGCGCCGGCATAATGTTCAATTAAGAAAGCCATCGTTCTTTCGATGGCGCCAATCGAAGAACGGTGAATTACAATCGGCTCTTTTTCTTTTCCATCTTTATCGATATAAGTCAGTTTGAAGCGTTTCGGCATCACAAAGTCATATTGCACAGTGAAAGCGGTGTCTTCTTTACCGGCGAAGTTTTTCATCTGGATATCAATTTTGGGACCGTAAAATGCGGCTTCTCTTTCGGCTTCGAAAAAATTGGCCTTCCTCTGTATTAAAACCTGCCGCAACACATTCTCGGCAATATCCCAGGCTTCATCATCTTTGTAGTATTTTTTATCTTCTTTGCGGTCTCCGAGTGATAGGCGGTACCGGAAGTTTTCTCCGGGTTTGTAACCCAGGACTCCGGCGACATATTCAATCAAATCCATTACAGCGTTCAGTTCGCCGGTTGCCTGTTCTTTCTGGCAGATAATATGAGAATCAGCCAGACAAAAAGTCCGGACTCTCATTAATCCTGTCAATTCTCCAGATTTTTCGTATCGGAATTGTTTTGCCAGTTCGGCGATTCTAAACGGTAGCTCCCTGTAAGACCTCGGTTTACTGGCATAATACTGGAAATGGTGCGGGCAGGCCATCGGTCTTAGCATTAACTCTTCTTCGTCCACTTTCATGACCGGATACATCGAGTCTTTATAATAGGGGTAATGCCCCGAGGTTTTGTATAAGTCTATATTCGCCAGGTCCGGGGTATAGACATGCTTGTATCCCCGCTTGATTTCCTCATCGACAACAAATCTTTCCAGTTCCCTTCTGATTACCGAGCCCTTTTCGGTGAAAAGAGGCAATCCTTTGCCAACGAGATCGGAAAAGACAAACAGGTCCAGGTCTTTGCCGATTTTCCTATGGTCGCGTTTTTTCGCCTCTTCTACCCGCGCCAGGTACTCGTCGACTTCCTTCTGGTTGTTAAAAGCCACGCCGTAAACACGCTGGAGCATGGGATTTTTTTCATTGCCACGCCAGTAGGCGCCGGCGATGCTCATCAGCTTGAACGCTTTAATTTCACCGGTGGATTTCACGTGCGGACCGCGGCACATATCCGTGAAATTACCCTGCCTGTAGACGGTAACCATTTCCTCCGGTAGCTCGTCAATCAGCTCGAGTTTATACGGCTGGTGGGCGAAGATACGGCGGGCTTCTTCCTTGCCGACCAACTCATGGGTGAATGCGGTGTCTGCCTTAACACTCTCTTTCATTCTGGCTTCGATGGCGGGCAGGTCTTCCGGCGTGAGCGTGCGCGGCAGGTCGAAGTCATAGTAAAACCCGTCCTCGATAGTCGGCCCGATGCCGAACTTCGCCTCCGGGAACATCGCTTGCACGGCTTCCGCCATCACGTGGGCGGCGGAGTGGCGCATTGTCTCCAGCTTTTCATCGCTTTCTTTTTTATCCATAGCCGACCCCGTACTAAATAAAGACCTCCCACCCACCCGGGCACGAGAGGCTTGACGTAACAATTATAGCACACGGTGAAAAAAGAGGGGATGTACTACTATGAAAATAGCCGTTTATTGTCATTCTGGAGGAGTCCCGATAATTCCTTTATTCCTTATCGAGACGACGAAGAATCTGGAGGAAGGGAGTTGAATCATGGGGTCGCCTACCCCTCCCTGAGATTCTTCGCCCCGACTCCATCGGGACTCCAGAATGACAACCCCGGTTTTCATACTTCGTGGTGCCGATGTAATCGGCATGACCGATTCCAGCCCCGTGTCGTGGCACGGGATAAACTCCGGTTGGAATCCAGCAGGGGTGGTGATTGGGTTCAGCACGAGAATGACAATAATAAACACTTTCAGGAAGATTGAATATTGCAGATTTATGAATAGCAGAAGTATAACTATCCGATAGGCCAGCCAGGAATGATGACGTCTATCTCTGCCATAAGCCTGATGGTTTCTTTTAACGCCACGATGATTTTCTGGTAGTGCTGAACGTCATCGTGGGATAGTTTGCGGTGGGCTTGATAGCCGTTTTGAATATCCGATTGCTACCCTTTTCGTATACCCAAATGTTTGAAGAGGTCCGAAATTCGGTAAATCCTTCGAGATAATATTTAGGAATATAATGCTGTCCCATATTTTATAACTACTCACCAAACTGTTGGAGATTTACCAAATCAACGCCATACCGAGATATTTACAGATATCACCTTCGCCTTCAAACCCGCAGCTGTGACATGTAGCTTCACGGCTTAGCCTATGGTATTTTGCCCTTTCCTTTTTTCAGAGATTTGGTTAATAACTACCACACACTCTTTCGCATAAAGTTTGCCATCGGAGTTTATTTCCAAACTGAAAGGCAGTTTAGCCTGAAAGAATGGCCCTGATTTATAGAGGTCATGCCACTCAACAAGAAGTGTATACTTACCCATAAGCTTGCTAATAACGCTTGAGTCTGGCGCCATCGTCCCTCCCTGGCCATCATCCCCGAGTGGTTGCCTCAAGAAGTTGTGGATTTTCTTTTCACCGGCAACCATATAACTATACCATGTGTATTCACAGTCGCTAATTGCGAGGTCTTCGCCACGACAAAGGTAAATATCAATATCAAGTGCTGGACCATTTCCTATATTTTCGAAAATCACCTTGAGGTTGTTGAAATCCCATCCCATAATCATTGGCCATAACACCGGTTGCGATGCGCTTATTCTTTGTTGTCTCAATTCCTGAGCCTGCTCTGCCGTAGCTCTGGCAATTATTCTTGTCTCAAGCGCATAATAGGCAGTAATACACACAAGAACGACAGTTACGACTACTGAAACCCACAGTGGGTCCATATTTTTACCTTTTCTCCTAGTCCTGCCCCTCAGGCCACCCGGGAATCAACTCGTCAATTCGCTGGAGCAGCAGGCTTAGTAATATTCAACAAAAGCCATCTACTGTGGTGGTCTTGTTATATCTGCTACACGCAACACCCGTAGTTGTGTTCTGGTTTCAATGCATTCCTCGAAACTACCAAGTTTTTCATTAATCTGCTGTAATTGATTTTCGATACCAACGAGCGCATCTCTAATCTCTTCCATTACAATGCCAAATCTTCCTTCAATGTAACTTTCTTCCATCGGTAGCCTCCTCGTGTTTCGCTGATAGATTTTTCCCCTTACAAATCCCTAACGTCTACTCATCTTGTCTACCTCACTCCACCGGCCACCCGGGTATCAGTTCGTCTATTTCTTCCATTAGCCGGATGGTCTCTTTCAGCGCCACTATAACTTTCTGGTAGTGAATGAGTTCATCATACGAGAGTGTCCTGCCTTTGCGGTCTTTAAGCCACTTCTGGCAGACCTGGTAACCGCCGATGTGGAAGTTCCAGACTTCCGGCGGTACACCCTTAAAATATTGCGTCTTATTGATGTTGACACGCTGTTTTTTCTCATCGTAGCTGACCTTTTCTACTGAGTGGTCGCCGCCGACAGGATAGGTGGTGACGAAATTGGTGACAACGGGGGATTCCAGCAGGTGCAGCGCCACCAGTTCCGCGCCTTTTTCCGCCAGTTTCTTGAATAGCTCTTTATTAAACGTGAGAGGCAGGCGCGGAAAGTCTATCTTCAAGAACTCCGCGTAGCGACTGCGGTAAGTTGGCGAATGAAAAACAGCATACGCGTAGTTAAAAATATCTTCCGGACCAAAGGTTGTCGTAAAATCCCCTTTGCCGTCTTCGATAAAGGTCAAACCCAGCTTTTCCGAGACAGCCTTTATGAACTCCGGATTCAAGTTAGCGCGGCGGTGTCTACCATCAAACTGCATCTCGCCTTCGGTGGGGTAGAGGTAGAGGGGGAATATGAAAGTTCTCTCGCGTGTTGCTAAAGAGAGTGGGTCATAGTCGATGGGGCGATTCGCAACGAGGATATGCCTGAATTCATTAGCTGAAAGCTGCCGAGTTGTGCAGAGAGCGATGTTCGCAAACAACATGTGTTGCATGACTTCAGGACGGGGGCGTTCTATTACTGATTTATGGTAAAAGATAGACCGAATATCAAAAGGACGGTACAAGTAATTGGTGAACGCCGTCTCCCAATCTTTATCGTCACGGACTGTTTTACGGGCATTCGCTATGCTCCAGCTATTTGTGTCCTCCAGTCCCAATCTTTCTTTGACCTCTTCATCACTTAGTTCGGACTCCCGGAAGATTGTTATACGCTGTTTCAAGATAGAATTGTCATAATCAACGACTAAATGGTCACGGTGTGTCTTAATTCCACTGGAATAGACTGGGAATATGTCAGTTAGCCCCAAGTATGCACCAAATTCTTGTTTGAACTCTGAGCTTCTAGGTAAGAAAAAGTAAAATGGACTATTTGGCTCAAATACTGTCCAGGAGGTCGTTTTCACGTCTGACTCCGCAAGTATCTTATATTTGCTTTCACGCAAACCCTGCAAATCAGCATAATGAACATGTTTGGCTTCCTTGTGGTCCAGGTATCTCACGAGCAGAATTATTGCGACTCCTTGTCTAATGTCGAATACGTTTTCATCCTTGCTTCCGTCAGGTGTTGTATCACCTCGCATTAGGCTACCACGTAAATCTAGCACGAAAATCTCAGAGAAGGATTTCAACAATTCCTCACGCATGCCCCGATGGATAAGCCCCGAAAGATAAGAGCTATTTGTTATCATGCCTATTATGCCGTGACCAGTATGTTCAATACGCTCGTGAGCAAAGCGAATGAACTTGATATAGTCATCGGAGAGGGGTTGTATATTCCGTTCGCTACGAACCGCAGTTTTGTAAGTCTCCATCAACTTGTCTATGTATGTACCTTTGTTTGCAGAGCTTACGGAATACGGCGGATTACCAAGAACAACCACAACAGGTTGTTCTTTCTTGATGTCCGCCGCGGCGTTGGCTTCGTCAACAATGTATTTGTTGAACCCCGTCAGCATTTCGGACTTTTTTATAGCTTCTTCCAGCGTGTTGGTCAGGTAAATGCCCAGTCGCTTATCCGTCCGGAACTGGTACCCGAGTTCTTTGAGAAGACGCCCCAGCTTGAAATGGGCAATGGCATACGGCGCCATCAAAAGCTCAAAACCGAACAGCCGGGGCAAAAGCTTCTCCGTGACATAGTCGTTCCAGGTGCCCTGTTGGCCCTGGCTAACAATAGCGCTGTAAATCTCCTGTATCACCATGTAAAGGAAGGTTGCCGTCCCCACCGCCGGGTCGAGAATCAGCACATCGGGGTCGGCAAGCCCCTGGGGTTTCCCGAAGCGTGTCTTGAGCAGGTGGTCGATACTGCGTACGATATAAGAGACGACCGGTGTGGGCGTGTAGTAAACGCCGCGCATTTGCCGCATCGCCGGGTCGTAGGCTTTCAGGAACGTCTCATAGAAATGTACGACGGGGTCTTCTTTCGCCGTCGGCTTCCCGAACCCCTTGAGCACCTCGTCCATGCTCGCCAGCGCCAGGACTTGCGCCAGGTCGTCCACCACCCACACAATCTGCTCATCCAGGTCGAAAGCGATGTGGTGGAAAAGCTGGCGGAGAAACGGATTGGTTTTGGGTATCAGGTATTCGGCTTTTTCCCGGGTAAAATCCCCGCCGCTGTCCGATTCACAACGGGCGGCGAAAAGCCCGTAGGCGATGGTCTGGGCGTACATATCCGCGAACTGCTCGATAGAAAGCTCGGGGATAAGGTTTTCACGGAAGGCAAGAAGCTGGGCGTGCAGTGAGCCAGTTGCCTGTTCCGCTTTCAGTGTGTTAACGGTCATGTGACGAATCAACCCCGCCAGCCGCGCCATGTGACTAACAAGCTCTCTGGCTGTGCCTACCGGTTCTGGTTCGTGATTGAGAAATCCGTCCAGTAGCTCTGCGACCTTCTCAACGCCGTCTTTTTCCCGTTTTATCTTGCCGTCTTTGGTCACCGTTCCCAGCCAGACGGTGAGGCGGTGTTGACCGTGAACATACCAGCGGAACTCAAGATAGTTGGTCAGAACGAGATTATGAAGGGATGCAAGATAACGTTTGAGCTGGTCGGTCTTCAGCGCTTC
>JAUYDN010000238.1 GCA_030691775.1 Dehalococcoidia bacterium | reverse complement strand
CGAAGAATCTGGTGGTGGGGAGGCGTTGTCTTATTCCCCCACTCTGAGATTCTTCGCTTCGCTCCAGAATGACACCCATTTCTATCCTTGTTAGTATCGGGAATGATATTAATGAGACAAGCTCCAAGGGTCGCCCCTACAGGAATAGCGTAATTGTAGGGACACGGCACGCCGTGTCGGGTATTCATTCCCGCGGATTCTTTGAAATAAAATGCAGCGTTTCTCCGCTCACGTCCAGCATCGCTTCCATCAGGGCTTCGGAGAGGGTGGGGTGGGCATGGACGGTCGAGCCGATAACCCGAGACGGTTCCTCCAGTCGCATCGCCAGCACCGCCTCTGAAATAAGCTCCGTCGCGGATGGTCCCAGTATATGGACGCCGAGTATCTGTCCGTACTTAGTATCTGAGACGACCTTGACCAGTCCAGTGCGCTCTCCCAGCACTGTCGCCAGCCCATTCGCCGAAAAGGGAAACCGCCCGGTTCTCACCTGGTAACCTTGTGTAGTTGCCTCCTCTTCTGTCAATCCCACGCATGCAATCTCCGGGAAGGTGTAAACACAGCGCGGGATGGTGTTGAAGTCGATGGTCGATGATTTTCCCAGCGCATTTTCCGCGGCAATTCTGCCGCCTGTGAAAGCGGCCTGCGCTAGCATCGGACCCCCGGCAACATCGCCAGCCGCATAGATGCCGGGCACATCTGTCTCCAGTCGGTTGTTGACCTTGATATGTCCGTTAATAAGCGTAATACCAGCGTTCTCCAGCCCCAACCCTTCGATATTCGGTACACGGCTATCGGCGACCAGCACATATTTCGTTGTAATCGCTTCCTCTTTGCCTTTGACCGTAACAGTAACACTCTCCCCGCTGATCTCCTTGAGGCTGGCTTCCGTGAGGATTTTGACTTTCTCCTTGCGTAGTTCGCGTTCTAGCAGTCCAACGATTTCCCTGTCAAACCCGGGTAGTATTTGTGCGGATTCATGAGCCACTGTCACGCTTGAGCCCAGCCGCGCGAAAATGACCGCAAAGGTAATGCCTATAGGACCTGCGGCCAGGACAAGCATCGAGGGCGGTACTTCATTGAGCGTCAGTGCTTCGGTGGTGGTGATGATGGTATCCGCGCCCGGAACGGCGGGTTTTTGTTGGTGAGCGCCGGTAGCGATGACGATACGGTTGGCTGTCAGCTTGCTTGTGCCTGATGCGGTCCGGGCTTCTACCTCGTTTCGGGATACCAGCCTTGCCTCGCCTTTGAGAACCTCAACACCGTTTTCTTTCAACAGCAGTTGGACGCCTCCGCCTACCGTTTTGATGATGGTGTCTTTGCGGGCAATCATCCTGGCGAAGTCGACTTCCGGTGCAGGGTACGTTATACCGTACTCTTTTGCCTTCTTCGGAAGGTCGAGTAACTCCACTCCCCTGACGAGGGCGCGGGTGGGGATACAGCCGCGGTTAAGACATGTACCGCCGAGGGCATCCTTTTCAACTAATGTAACTTTTGCGCCGAGTTGCCGCGCGCGAATAGCCGCCACGTATCCAGCGGGTCCACCACCAATGATTAGAACGTTAGTTTCTGACATAGGCATCCCCTCGTGTTAAATTCCAAATCTCAAGCACCAATCACCAAGCTAATCACAATAATCAATCCTCCCACCAACCCCTTCTTTGGTGGCACAGGCGTCTCTGCCTGTGAGCCGATGCTAAAGGGAGAGTGCTATTCACGATATAAACTCAGGGACTTCGTGGTGGTGTAATCACTTCCCCTGCCCCACCCTGAGATTCTTCTTCGTCCTTCAAGAATGTTACGGGGACGGACTCCTCCAGAATGACAACTGAAGCTATTTTCATGGTAATGACAATGAAGCTGGAAGCTGAAAGCTGACCGCTGATAGATAACAGCTACAGTAGCATCATCGCCGGGTTTTCCAGAAGCTGTGCCAGGTGCATCGTGAACCGCGCTGCCGGAGCGCCGTCGATAACGCGGTGGTCGTACGTGAAGCTGTAGGTGAGAATGGGGCGTATCACAATCTGCCCGCTGCGCACCACCGCCCTGTCCGAAATCGCTCCTGAAGCAAGTATCGCGGCTTGCGGCTGGTTGATGATAGGCGTGCCGAAACCGTAGCCACCCCCAACTGCTCCCAGGTTGGTGAGCGTGAAAGTACCGCCGCTGACATCATCGGGAAGGAGCTTGCCGGTACGCGCCTTCTCCGTGAGCGCTTTAATTTCCTGGCTTAGCTCCACCAGCGACTTTTTATCCGCGTTCCTGACCACGGGCACAATGAGCCCGCTCTCGGCGCCCTCGCCCACTGCCACCGC
Source organism: Dehalococcoidia bacterium (assembly GCA_030691775.1). GTDB lineage: Bacteria > Chloroflexota > Dehalococcoidia > Dehalococcoidales > Fen-1064 > JAURWL01. Next base: position 8,025 of record JAUYDN010000238.1, on the reverse strand, counting down.
CACTCCGATGTTGATATCTTCCCACAGGATAATGTTGTTCTCGATGAGGCTTGAGTTGATGACCGGGTTTGCCTTGATGGCTTTGCAGATAGCACAGACCAGGATATCCGTGTAGCTGATGCGCACGCCGATGGTCTTCTCCTGTGCCACAAAACCTTCCCGTATGCGCACGATTTCCGACATATCGATTTCACCCATATTGGTTAGCTGGGCGGCAACTTGCAGACTGCGGTGCATATGCTCGGCGATGGCGCGGCGGGTGCTTTTGAGCGGGATGGTCTGTTTGACACGCTTGAAATCTATAACCTGCCCGGAGGGTGTGGTCGCCGCGATTGGCGCGGGTTTGAACGCTTCTTTCCTCGTTGCTTTTTCCGTGATGGCGCGCTCGATATCTTCCCTTACGATTCTGCCATCCGGCCCGGTGCCCCTGACGGTGGTGATGTCCATCATCGCTTCTTCCGCCATCTTGCGGGCGACCGGCGAGATTTTCACCCGCTCGGTAGACTGGGCGGGCGCTTGAGTCACAGCGGAGGCAGGTTGTGCCATCGCTTCTTGTGGAGCGCCGGAGGGTACGGGCGCCGTGGTATACATCTCCTTCGGCGGCTCTTTCTGCAGGGCGGCAAGCTCGTCCTTCGTTTGTGCAATCAAGCCGACCACTCTGCCGACGTTAGCTTTAGTGTCCTCGGGCACCAGTATGTGCAGGAAGCCGGGTGCGTTCGCCTCGACCTCCCATTTGGTCTTCTCCGTCTCGATAAGCAGGACGATATCGCCTTTGTTGACCTGCTCGCCCTCTTTGTGCCGCCACTCGACCAGCATCGCGTCCATCATTGCCATACCGAGTTTGGGAATCGCCACGTATTCTGCCATCATTACCACCTTTCTTTTTCCTTCACAACCCCACTTCCCAAGTATCAAATATCAAGTGTGAACTGTCAAACAAATATTAATACTTCGATGAGCGAAAGCGGGGACGCCTGTGCCACCAAATTTGTTTAGATTCCCGCCTGCGCTGGAACAAGGTTTAGTGTTTAGATTTTTGAGTATCTATAAAAAACCCCTTTGCTGCCGCTTCCCGTACCGCTTTTGTGACATCGACCACGCGCGGGCCGTCACGCTCCACCCGCATCGTGACATTGTCTTCGGCGCTGACCTTGAACTCACGCTCACCATCGAGCGCCAGCAGGCTGGGTCTCTGTGAAACTGGAATCTCCTCGCCTAGTTTTACCCGGCGGTATTCCGCAACCGGTACTTCCCGGATAACGCCCGGGAGCACCGCCGCCCGCACCTTGAGCTTGCCCTCGCCCAGCTTCAGGTACAGACCGCAGTCGTCTTCCGGCAGAACGGTGCAGATGCTTCCGCCGATGCTCGAGAGTCCGATGGTATCCGGTTGGGCACGAGTACACAGCATTTCCTTTATCTCTGATATTGTCCACACGGCACGCGCCCCGATGAATGGCTGGTCGAGGACAACGGCATCGATAAGTGCCATGTCCTGTTCAACCCCATTCTCGGAAATAATCACCCGTTTGTGTGTGGTGACCACTTTTTTCTCATCGACGATGCCCCGCGCCATCACCCCGGCCGCAATTCCTGCCACGGTCGCTTCCACCATCATCGGGAAGACGTTGTTGGTGCCGGTGGAGACTGCTACCACAGGTACATCACGGTTGCCCTTTGCCACGGCGCGGCTGGTGCCATCCCCGCCGATTGTTACCACGCAACCGGCCCCCATCTCCGCCATCAACGCCATCGCCGCCGAGGAGTCCGTCTGTGTGCCGGTCGCCCTCATATCCAGTATGCGGCAGTGCGCCCGGAGTTTCTCACCGCCCAGTCCGGAAAGCGCCTGCGGACACAGGCCGGAATAATCCGGCATTAACAGTATCTCGTCGACACCTGTAGAATCGATGCCCAGGATGATGCGCCGCACCAGGTCGATCTTCTCCCGGTTGCCGGTGAGACTGGCATAGGCAACGAGCCTTCGGATGTCCTTACCCGCCGCCGGGTTTGCAATGATGCCGACTTTACTCATGGATGGTTATCGGTAACCAACCTTCTGTCCCCCTGAACCGAATGAAAATCGGGGAAGGGTCTCCATGCCTGCTTAGTAAGCGCTGGAGATTCTTCGGGCGCTTCGCTTCTCAGAATGACAAGAAGGGTGGTCCCTATCCTTTCAACAGCGCCGTGTAATCGCTGGCGGGAATCAGCTTGTCCAGTTCAGCCGTATTGCTCAGCCGTATTACAATCATCCAGCCTCTACCATAGGGGTCTTCGTTGACCAACCCCGGCTCATCCTTCAGGGCGCTGTTTACTTCAACCACCGTGCCGCTAACCGGCGCGAACAGGTCGTTGGTCGCCTTCACCGACTCGATAACGCCGAAGGGTTCCATGTGCGTAACCTGCGCACCTGCCTCCGGCAGTTCAACAAATACGACCTGCTTGAGTTGTTCCTGGGCGTATTGCGTGATGCCAACCCGGCCCGCCCCCGCCGATTCCATCTTCAGCCATGTGTGCTCGGGGTTATACTTCAATTCTTCCGGATACATAGATTCCTCTGGGTTAAATGATGAATCAAGCCAACTGCGCTTCGACTAATACGAAGGTGAAAAATCTGAGCCTCATTTGTCATTCCCGACCCCGTATCCAGTACGGGGCAAGCTTTGAACGGGAATCCAAGTTTTTTCTTACACATCTGGATACCAGCCGGAGTTTACCCTGAGCCAGAAGAAGGGCTGGTATGACAACACTGGTCGTTTTCCAATTACATAGTTATGGCGCCCTATTTTCTTGTGTTTTGTTTATCAATGTTTGGTTACTTCTTAGCCACTGCTTCAATTGCCGCCAGGATATCTTTGGGTCCGGGCAGGACGTACTGCTCCATGTAGCCGCCAGCGATAGGAAGGTTAGCCGCTGCTACCCGCTGGATGGGCGCATCCAGGGAATCGAACGCCTTCTCCATTATTTGCATGGCTATTTCACCCGTCACGCCGCAACGCTTCGTGTCCTCATCGGCGATTACCACGCGTCCCGTCTTCTGTACCGATTTCACGATGGTATCGATATCGAACGGTTCCAGCGTGCGCGGGTCGACCACCTCGACGCTTATCTTGCCTTCAAGCTCCTTTGCCACCGCGAGCGCGTGCTGGACCATATAGGACGTGGCGATTACGGTGACATCTTTACCCTCTTTCTTTACATCCGCCACGCCGAAGGGGATAGTATACTCGCCATCTGGTACGTCGCCGGGCAAGCCTAACAAACGCTTATGATAGAAATAGACCACCGGGTTGGGGTCGCGGAGCGCTGTCTTCAGCAGTCCTTTTGCATCGCCCGCGCACGAAGGGACGACGAGCTTGAGACCCGGGGTATGCCAAACCACGGATTCCGGGCACTGGGAATGCTCGGGACCGACCCTGGCGCCCCCGCCGATATTACCGAAGAGCACGATAGGAACCTGCACCTTACCACCGTGGATGAAGTGCCACTTGGCGGTTTTGAGGAAGATTTCATCGGCGGCGCACCACATAAAATCGGCGAACATAAAGTCAGCCACCGGGTGGTAGCCGCACATCGATGCGCCCAGCGCCGCTCCTGCCACCACCGTCTCACTCAGCGGCGTATCCATTACACGGTCGGGACCGAACCGCTTCACCAGTCCGGTGGTCGCCCGGAAAGTACCCGCCTGCACATCCTCCCCGATGATGAAGATTTTATCGTTGCGCGCCATTTCTTCGGCGAACGCCTCATTGATTGCCATAACATACGGTATCTGTCTCATTTTTTCACTTCCTCTCGATTATTCCTGGTACAGCAGTTTGGGGAGGATTGACGGGTCGGGGCGAGGACTTTCCAAGGCGAATTTCTCTGCTTCATCCACCTCTGCCATCACCTCTTTTTCAATGCGTTCGACGTCCGCTGTGGTAAGGATGCCCTCCTTCAGCAGGTGCTCCTGGAAAAGCTTGATGGGGTCACGCTTCTTCCACGCCTCGATTTCTTCAGCGGGGCGGGGTTCAGCGTGGGCGATATCCGCCGAGCCTTCCGAATGACTGCGGTAGCGGTAGGTCTTGCACTCGATGAGGGAAGGACCTGCACCATTACGCGCTCTCTCTACGGCGGCGCTTACAGCCTCGTGAACGGCGATGACATCCTGTCCATCGACAACGACGCCTGGCATATTGTACCCGTGCGCCAGGTCGGCGATATCCTCACGCGGGTAGGCATCCTTGATAGGCATGAACTGCGCATAGAGGTTGTTTTCACAAATCCAGACGATGGGCAGTTTCCACACCGCCGCCAGGTTCATGGCTTCGTGCAGTGTGCCGCGGTTACTGCTACCGTCACCGAAACAGCAGAGCACCACCTGTCCCCGGTTGTTCTTCTTGGCACCTAAACCCCAGCCGGCAGAGACCGGGAACTGCGAGCCGATAGTGCCGCCGCCGCCGAAGATGCCGTGCTCCGGGTCGACGCCATGGAAACCGGCGACACCCCCCGCCATACCTGTCGCCCGCCCGAAGTGCTCTGCCATGTGGGCTTTCATCGACGCGCCTTTGGGCAGGATGTAAGCGAGTCCGTGACCGCGGTGGTGCGGGTACAGGTAATCGTCATTCCTCAGGAAACTGCAGGCACCCACGCCCACGGCTTCCGAGCCCTGCCCGCTGTGATAAAAGGAAACCACCTTGCCTTCCTGGAGCGCCTTGACGATGCGCTCGTCTGCCCTGCGGGCGCGGAGCAGGTTTGTGTAGAGCATTATCAGTTCTTTCTTACCCAGTTTCATACCATACCTCCTGTTTTACGAATATCCAATGTCTAATATCCAATATCTAATATCTAATATCTAATGTCTAATGTCTAATGTCTTGATTATTGGCAATTGTCATTTTACCGTTTCTCTTCGTTTCCCCGGGAAAAATGGGGGACTTGCTATTTGATTATTGATACTTGATACTTTTTATCCAAGCTAATGTATGATTTCTAAAGATTAAATGTAGGGTGGGTGAAACCCACCTATTCAAAATCCATCTCCAGCAATTCTTTCATCATGCCTTGTCCCCAATTTTGAGCGTATAACCCTTGTTCGACAAATTTTTTGAAACTTGAATGCTTCCATTCTGCAGGCGAATTCACCAAACCATGCTTGACAGGATTATAGTGGATGTAATCACAATGCCTGTTGAAATCCTCCTGGTCACGAATTGCGTGTTCCCAGAACCTCCTCTGCCAGATGCCCTGTTCATTCTTTTTAAGCATGGATTCCGGGATAACTTCTGCTTTGAAACCAGTGTATTGCTGGCTAAAAGCTCCCTTGGTCAACTTCCAACGTATCGAAAAATCGCATTCATTATCCGGGAGTGTCCAGATAGTATGCAAGTGGTCGGGTAAAATTACAATGGCATCCATCTTGAAAGGGTGAGTTTCTATAACGCTCCGAAAACAGTGTCTTAATAGATTCACAGAAGGTTCATCTTTGAAAATCGGGTATCTTTCAAAGGTGACAACCGTAAAAAAGAACGTTCCCCCTTTTAAAAAAGCCCTGCGATAATTCGGCATAACTGATAACCTGTTAATTCTGGTGGGTTTCACCCACCCTACAACTCAAGGCGGGAATGACAAGCTCCCCAAATTAGACATTTTAATACTTTCTCACCCTACCGGTGTTGGACCTGCCACTGATATCGCTTCCCCGGTGATTCTTCTTGATTCTTCCGAGGCGAGGAAGACCGCCAGCATCCCGATATCCTCCGGTTGTTGTTCAGCTTTGACGGCTCCCTGGGTGACAATGGCGTTGAATGCGGTTTTCGGGTCCATACCCTTAAGTCGTGGGTTCTGTTCCGTCTGCTGGCGCGCAAACTTCTCCCACATCGGCGTCCAGATGATACCCGGACAAATAGCATTTACATTAATGCCGTACGGGGCAAGCTCCGTAGAGAGCACCTCCGTGAAACTGATGACCGCCGCTTTGCTCGCGGAGTAGGCAGGAATCATTACGGACGGCCTCTTTCCTGCAACGGAAGAAATGTTGATAATCTTGCCGTATTTCCGGCTTTTCATATGGTCGACCACCGCTTTACAGACTGCGAAGATGCCCCGGACGTTCACCGCAAACGTATAGTCCCAGTCTTCATCGGTAATGTTCGTGATGGGCGGTCCCAGCCTGGATTTCCCCGATATATCACCGCCGGTGCCGGCGTTGTTCACCAGGATATCAACCTGCCCGAACCGCTTCAGGACGCGGTCGACCATACGCTTCACCTGTGCGCTCTTAGTGACATCCGCTTTAATCGCCAGCGCTTTGCCTTTCTTTGCCTTGATTTCATTCGCTACGGCACGCGCGTTAGCGAGGTTGATATCGTTGATGATGACGGTGGCGCCCTCTGCCGCCATGAGTTGCGCAGTTGCCTTGCCGAGGCCACTCCCCGAACCGGTGATGATTGCTACTCTACCCGTCAGTCTGTTACCCATAACACTCATACTCCTTTCGCACTTTTCTGGCGTTGCCCTAAAACTCCAATGCATCCTTGTCACCCTGAGCCCCGACTTGTCGGGGAAGGGTCTCCGTGCCTACTGAGTAGGTGCTGGAGATTCTTCGTTCTTCCGATGCTTCATACCGAAACATCGGGACTCAGAATGACATTTGAGGCAAAGCGCACTTTTCTGAAACAAGCCTGCCCATTGCTGAATTTGCTTGCCGTGATGAAAGTAATCCTGTATCAAGCCATCGACCATATTTCTGATGGTTAACGGAGCACCCTGGTACTTTACCCCGTAATCAGTATACCTGGCTGTGGGGCTGGTATTAGAAAGAAACTGGTTTAGCTCCGACGAGGAAGCTCTGAGTTCCTGAATCAGCTTGTGCTTATCCCTGGAACGGTACTTGCGGACTGATACCGCATTTACCCTGGCGAAATCCTCGCCGGGGTCGACCAGGCAATCAGGGGTTTCGCCTTGCTTTATTTGCCGGCATCCTTCTACCGTGTACCGGTTCCACCCGATGAGGTGAGCCAGGACATCGCGCGGCGACCAGTCGTTCATTTTCTTGTGAAACACTTTATCGTCCAGAGTTTCAATACAGGATATGAGCCACTCCACGCCGTTATCCAGGTTGTTCAGTTGGTCTTCTTTGGTCACGATTTTCCTCTCCACAGGCGCCAGACAGGGGAATGGATAAAAAGCCGTTTCAATGATAGCACAGTCGGATAAAAACTCAAAAGCCAAAAGTTAGAAGTCAAAACCATAACTAAGCGATTGTTTATTGATGTCATTCTCGGGCTTGACCCGAGAATCCAGTCACCAGCACCTCCTTCTGGATTCCAGCCGGAGTTTATCCCGAGCACGATACGGGGCTGGAATCGGTCATGCCGATTACATCGGCACCATCAAGTATGAAAAACCCACTCTTTTTTGGCATTCCCGCCTCCGAGCGGGAATCCAGACGTTTTTTAACCTTCTGGATACCAGCCTTCGCTGGTATGACATTTTTTTGGGGGGGAGGGTGGCTCCGCTATTTTCGTAGCAATGACAAGAAGACTATTTTCATAGTAATGACAAAATACTGTTGCAAAACACCCTCGTTTTAGACCTTTGCCTTTTGCCTTATCCTGTTCCCCCCACCGCCTTCCACACCAGCTCCGTAATGTCCAGCACCTCCAGCTTTGCTTTCTCCGTGGTTTTTGCCATGTTGATGGCGCGGACGCAGGAAGGGCAGGCGGTGACCGCGGTCGAAGCGCCAGTCTCCATGATTTCTTTCAGCTTCCTGCCCGCTACCGCCAGCGACATATCTTTATTCGAGGCGAGGTAGTCCCCGCCGCTACCACAGCAGGTACAGTAATCGCGGTTGTTCTCCAGCTCCACCAGGTCCAGTCCCGGAATCCTGTTCATAATATAGCGCGGTTCGTCAAAGATGCGCGCGTTTCTACCGAGGTCGCAGGGGTCGTGGTAAGTTACGGTTGTTTGAAAGCCCTTGAGGTTCAGTTTGTTTTGCTCGAGCAAGCGCGCGATGAACTCCGTGGCGTGCAGGACGGTGAACGGGTG
>JAUYDN010000231.1 GCA_030691775.1 Dehalococcoidia bacterium | reverse complement strand
CTGCGGAGAAGGGGCAAGAGCCTGCCCCGCACTTGATGCGGGGGGATGAGGCGCTGTGTAAGAACTGGCATCTTTTACCTGTACTTGGCCAGGTACAAGTATTCAGAATTGTAAAGCTGTTATTGAGACACTCCACTAGCTACAAGCCAGCCGCTTTAGAGAACGATTGAAAGTTGAACTCTTTCTCTAACAACGCCATCAAAGGCGCCAGCTTACTCTTCTGGTGGAACCGTGTCTTCACCACGGCTTCTTCTACGCGGCTGGCAACGGTTACCACGTCCAGGGGCGTAGTGATGAGCGGTATGCTCTTATCTTCGGCGGCTACTTGTACCTGCGGAATCATCGGCGTGCTCCCGCTGACAACCACGGCGCGGGTAGAGGTCTGCAGAGCGGCAATCTGCATATCAGCCCGTTCACTGCGTATGACAGCCACTTTATCCGCCATCAGGTTGAAATAGGTCAAACCGCTATCGACAGTCATTGCGCCCAGCATAAAACTACCGGCAAGCTCACCGGTCTTTTCCGCGTTATTCAAAACCTGCCCGTCGATGAGTTTAGCCAGCTCGGCGATACTGAAGGTCAATAGCGCGCGGCTTTCCGGGAGGATGCCGAGTATGGGGATGTTGGCTTTAGTACAGGCGGCGGTCACTTCACTCTTCACCCGGCTAAGCTGGCTGACGGGGACTTTGTTAACGACGAGACCGATTGCCTGTGGTCCGTAAAGCTTGTATGCCACGGTCACCTTACCCTCGGCGATTTCCCCGTAGGTGGCGATAACGACCACTTTGGCATCGGACGCCCTGGCAATGTTCGGATTGTTAGCGCCTTCGATGATAACGACATCTTTGCCGCCCGCGACGGCATCGAAGGCTTTACGGAAGCTGGCGTTGAACTGGTTTTCGTTGGTAAAAGAGGGGCACAGGGCATCGAGCGGTTCCTGCAGAGAAAGGACTTCTTTTATAAACAGGGCATCCGCCCCGGCAGGTGGTGCGGCAATAAGCGGCCGGATATAACCCACTTTTTTGCCACCGCCAGCAAGGTACTTGCCGATACCCGCGCAGAGGGCGGTCTTCCCGGCGCCGCTGGAAAGAGAGGTTACAAATACGGTGACCACGTTAAGTGTCCCTCCTCGTAAAAGTCAACAATGCCAGATTATTATAGCCTGTCAATGGCAATTGGTAAAGCGGGCAGACGCTTGCGCTTTTTGGCGGATAAGGGGGAGAAAGTAACAAGCCTGTTCCCGCGCAGGCGGGAATAACAACTATCAAGTATCAAGTCCCCACCCCGTTACCCGAAGAGTTATTGAAGGAGATTCTTCGCGCGCACAGGCTATATTTCAGGTTGGGAAATCCTCTCGGCGCTCAGAATGACAGTTAGTTGTGTAGGATGGGTGAAACCCACCAGCACTGCAACAGATTGTTGAGGGCTAGCAAGGGTTAGCTCAGGACAAGAGACGCCGGTTAGCGATGATATTCTGCCGGATAGTCGATACCGAACTTTTCACACAAGGCGGTGACATCTTTAAAGTCATTTTCCCGGGGTTTATATCCCCTGTGGCATTTGACCATCTGCTCCGGGGAAATGCATCTGACTGGAACCCCGTTTATCCTTCCGTTTTCACAAAACGAGCCAGCCGCTCGCCTTGCATCAGGGCGTCCAAGAGGGGCGCAGCCCCTCTTGCTAACAATCTCCCTTCCCCGCGGGAAGGGATTAGGGATGGGGCGTGGTGTAAAAGCTTAACCTCCTATTGCACCAATTGTTTGCTCTGGATTCCAGCCTTCGCTGGAATGACAAGTGGGGGTGTTTTCATAGCAATCCCTCATGCCACTTGCCAGCGGCACCACGAAGGATGAAAACAGCGTATTTTCGGAGTAATGTTAATGTTTACAGTTTAGGACTTAGTATTATATCTCGTATCCTGCTTTCCCCAGTATTTCCCTCACAGAGACACATGCCGGAGAATCATCCGGTAGTTCCCAGAGGGACCTGCCTTTGAGATTGTATTCCCGCACGCGGTCGTCGTGTGCCATCCTGCCCAAGAAAGTCTCACCGGTGTTGCTAAACATCTGCGTCGCCTCATCATCGAACTCGTGATTACCGACGATATAGAAATGCACATATTTAATACCCACATGCTCCGTGATTTTCTTGACGCGCTCAATGTGTTTGAGCGATTTGGCGGAAGGGTCGACCACCACGAACAAATCATCGACACTGCCCACCACCCGCCGGTTGAGGTGCTCCAATCCCGCCGGAGAATCGATGACGATATGCGCGTAGTTTTTGCCGATGTTGGGCACGATGAACTCGAAGAGGAAATTGGCAGAGCGGTAATCGCCCTCCGTCCACTTCGGACCCAGCGAGATGAGGTCGAACTGGTCGGAGCGGTACTGCGTGTACCACTGGAGCAAAAGGGGCAGTTTAACGGTCAGTTCGCCACCGCCGAGCTCCATCAGCGCATCCTCGTCCTCGATATCGCTGGTGAGGTCGGAGATGGACTTGATGGGCACCTCCCGCCCGATTTCGGTCTTAATACGCGTGGCTTCCAGGTCGATGCCGAGCATCGCGCCGAGGGACTGGTCGGGGTCGATGTCACAGAGGAGCAACGGTGGTTTGAGGTAGCGGCTGGCAAGCGCGGCGAAAGTGGACTTACCCGTGCCACCCCGCCCCGTCACCATGAGCACCCGGCCCGTTTTCTCTTTCGATTTGGTGATGCGGGTGATGCGGGCGGTTTCTGCCAGGATTTTCGAGGCGTAATCTTCGTGTTCGGTTACCATTTACTTCTCTCATTCGTCTTTGCGAGTCTCGATTCTATCGGGAACACAAAGCATAAAGCGGGGTTGTTATTTCACGATGCGATTGAGAAGAGGACTCTAGTGGTGGCGTAATGACTCCCCCTACCCCGCCCTGAGATTCTTTGTCGTCCTTCAGGAGTTTTGAGGGGACGGACTCCTCCAGAATGACAGGTGAGGGTGTTTTCGGGGCAATCACGGTGAAGTTATCGCCATCAGTGTTCATCATACACCATCCGCACGTTTTCGATGCCATTAAACGCCGATTTGATTTCAACCATTTCCTCACGCGAGAGGGGCGGGACCGGGCATGACCTTAATGGCGTGTTCAGGTAGACTTCGTCCGGCGCAATCTCACGGGCAACCGCCGCCATTTCTTTCGACAGATGCTTATTAGCCGCTACGAACATCATCTGTAGTCCGAATTTGCCCCTGTAACCTGCCTTGAAGGTCTTGATAGCTTTAATAATATCGCCTAGAGGAGTCCGCACCCATGGCTTATCAACCCGCCGGTAGGTCTCTTCATCCGGCGCATCTATCTTGGCGATGACTACATCCGCCTTCGCCAGGTCCTGCCTCACGTCCTCGCGTGTCATCAGCACGGAATTTGTTAGCACCGCCACCGGCTTCTTTAAAACCGCCTTCACCAGGTCGATTGCTTCACCGAGGTTGCTGGCAAGAGTTGGCTCACCCGAGCCAGAGAAGGTAACGTAATCGAAAGGTCTCTCCCCGACTTTTTCCAGGGCGCTTTTCAACCGTTCGATGGTGACAAACTCCTTCCGCCGGACAACGTGGTGCGTGCCATTTCCCAGTTCGCAATAGACGCAATCGAAAGAACAGTACTTCTCCTTACTGCCGAGTAAATCGACGCCCAGAGACCTGCCTAACCGCCAGGACAGAATGGGTCCGTAGACGATTGCTTTTTTCGATGCGGGCGGACGGGCGAGCACCTAACCCCCTTTCTTGAGGAAGATTTTCAGCGTCCTGATTTTCCCCACGCCCTTGAGACTATTCGCAATCGCGATAAGGATGTTTGAAACGATGTCCCGCGGGAAGGCACTGAGCGGGACGGGAGCGTCATCGACGTACATCAAAATGCGCTCTTTCTGTGGTTTTATAAAGCCTTCTTCGAGCAAATCCGCGATACCTTTCACATCATCCAGTCCGAACTGCCGTACGGTGGTATCCAGCGGTTCATCCGTGGCGATAGCGAAGAGCTTTTTCATGTCTTTGAGCGGCGTGCCCACACCTTTACGGTGCACTTCAATCTTTGGGGCGTCCTCCTGCTTGAAACCCTCAGCGATTATAATGTCGTAGTCTTCACCGAAATTCCGGGCGATTTTTTCCAGGGTCTGTGGTTCGGCTAAAGGCTTAACCATCACGAGTTTATCCGGGGCGGACATGATAACCGCTTCACTGCCCGCCTTCAAGTGCCGGTTGCTGTCCTTATCGTCGTCTGCCAGGTTCATCCCCATCGGAGTGTGTTTCATAGTCGCCACGCGGTAGCCGCGCGATTTTAGCTCCCCGATGAGCTTTTCCAGGAGAGTGGTCTTACCTGACTTAGACCTGCCGACAATCGAGACGATGGGTGTCACAATCACACCTCCGTATCTTATTTTCCTTTACGGTAGGCTTTCTTCCACGGTTCCCTCTGCAACGCCAGGTAGTCCTGCAAAGCCGCTTTAAGCGTTTGTGCGGCTAGTTCGGCGCAGTGGAAATTACCCTCCGGCAGATTATCCAGGGCGTCTGCGACATCGCGAGCGGAAATCGTGAGGGCATCCTGGATGGTCTTGCTTTTCGCCAGCTCGGTTGCCATACTGCCGGTGGCGATGGTCGCGGCACAGCCGTCCGTCCAGAAGCTGGCATCCTCGACGCGGTTATCACGCGCCTTAAGCCAGATTTCCAGGCTCTCCCCACCACGAGTGAAGCGGGTAGCGAAACCATCGGGGTTGGGCAGACTGCCGGCATTGCGCGGACGCATCGCGTGGTCGATAGTGGTCTCCGAGTAGAACCCGCGCATATCACCGAGCAGGCGTTTCTGGACTTCTTCCAACGGGTCTTTCATTGCCCCTTTACTCCTGCCCTATCGAGCGCTTTTAAAAACGATTCACCGAGGCTCTCCACGACCGGCTTATCGTATTTCTCAAGCTCACCATCATCGCAGAGACGGGCAAGCTCCCGGTCTACCGGCAACATAGCCAGCAGGGGAGCTCCGGCGGCTTTCGCCATCGCCTTACCCTTGCTCCTACCGAAAAGCTCGTACCTGCGGTCGACCTCGGGCACGTAAAAATAGCTCATGTTCTCCACCACGCCGAGGATGGTCTTTTCCATCTTCTGCGCCATGTTGACAGCTTTTTTCACAACCATTTCCACCAGTCCCTGCGGTGTGGAGACGATGATGACGCCCGTGAGAGGAATCGATTGCATCACGGTGAGCGGTGCGTCAGCGGTACCTGGCGGCAGGTCGATAAGCAGGTAATCGAGCTTGCCCCAGAGTACGTCCGTCCAGAACTGGTTGATGGCGCGGGAGAGGAGGGGCGCCCGCCAGATGACGGCGCTTTCTTCCTGCGCGATGAGCAGGTTCATGGACATTACAGAGATTCCCGTACCGGTAGCGACCGGCAGGATTCCCGTTTCTGAACCGAGAGGGCGGTTTTTTATGCCGAACATGCGTGGGATACTGCTACCGGTTATGTCGGCGTCAATAATACCCACCTGGTTGCCCTTCCGTCTCAGGGCGATGGCAAGCAGAGACGTGACGACGGACTTGCCGACTCCGCCCTTACCACTCATCACCGCGATAACATATCTTATTTCATTCAACTCCGCGGGTTTTACATCAACGAATTCCAGTGTAAAATCGCTGACTTTCTGTTTTTTCATAGCGGCGCTGACGCCCGCCCGGATGTAGTCCTGCAATTGGGGTGAAAGTGCCGCGTTACCGAGTTTGATATTTACTTTCCCGTCTGTGAGAGATACATCCCGCACCAGGTTGAGGTCGACCACACTGCGCTCCACCTCCGGAACGATGACCTCTCTGAGGCTGGCGCGTACCTGTTCTTCGGTAATCATTATGTTAGCCCCCACTTTTCATTATAGATTGTTCGGGGACTTTGTGACCACCCCACAATAAAATTCGAAATACGAATTTCGAAATACGAAATAAATCCCGATGTGAAAATTCATAAACGTAGGGTGGGTGAAGTCGAGATATCATTGAGACACAACCCGCCAGAAAGCTTCAAGCAAGCATTTTTACTGGTGGGTTTCACCCACCCTTGCAGCTAGTGTAGTGTCTCCGAAATAACTTGACAATTACACATGGAGTGTGGTGCTACGGACGAAATATGAAAATAATGGTTCCAAAGGGTGGGAAAGCAAGATGACTGCCAACTTGCACAAGGGAGTTGAGAGGGGCGTCAGCCCCTCTCAAAATAGTTCTTGCCCCTTCTCCGCAGAGAAGGGGCAAGGGGATGAGGTGCTGTGTAAGAACTGGCATCTTTTATTCAGAATTGTAAAGCTGTTATTGAGACACTCCATTAGTAGAAACTACCTCTCCCCGAAAATACCCCTGCCAATCCGTATTATGTTTGCACCTTCCTGAATGGCAATCTTATATGTATCGGTCATACCCACGGAGAGGTATTTCATCTGGACGTGAGGCAGAGCGAGGCTGTCAATCTCATCGAAAAGCCTTCTTGTCCCGGAGAAGAACGGTCGGCATTCCCCTGC
>JAUYDN010000220.1 GCA_030691775.1 Dehalococcoidia bacterium | reverse complement strand
AGAAAACATCCGCCTGCTCGGTAAGTTTCCAGAGCTTGTCCGTGTCCTTTTCGGAGCGCAGGTCGATAAATGCCGCACGTTTGCCGTGCCCGGTATCGACATCGAAGGAAGCCGAGGTAGGCAGGTGCTCAGCACTGACTTTGAGAACATCGGCGCCGTGTTCTGCGAGCGTACGGGCACATGTCGGCCCGGCGAGAACCCGTGTCAGGTCAAGACAGCGGACACCGGATGCCGGGCGGTCTCCACTAGGCAGTGGTTCCGGAGGACTCTCACCGAGCTTTAGAATCTCGACCACCGGCAAGCGGGAGAGTGTTTGCCCTTGCGGATGCTCAGACCATTCTTTAGCACTCCGGACAATTGCTCCACAAAGTCCGTGCTCCGCGAATGTCTCTTCCAGTTCAACCGAATCACGGGTACGCACCGCAGCGCCACAGGACTCGGGATTATCTTCGCAACCGAGCACTTTAAGTACTCCAGCCCGCAGGTGGGGAAAACCGGGGTGGACGAAAAACCACCGGTCGTCACGTGTGGTATAAAAACCACCCAGCATCGATGCTTGAGTCATCAAGTCCATACCACCCGGTAACTGGAGGTAAAAAAAGCTTCGCATCGTAGCCGCGGCTGGACGCACATCGACTGTCACCCGTTGCCGCCTTCCCGTGCCCAGTTCCCAGAGCCGTGCCGCGGCTAATCCACAGGCGGCATGCACCCCCGCGGCAACCTCTCCCACCAGGAAGCGGGTGGGCAGTACCGGGTCACGGCCGGCGATGGTGACATCCCGGGTATCTTCATCAGTCCAGCCGGCAATTGCCTTGAGTTCTTCGAACATCGCATTTGGCATGGGTGACTCGCTCCTTTCAATAATAACCGTGTGCTGAGGGGGAACACTAAACTATCGTAATCCAATGACATCAAGGTAATTTTCTTCACGGGTCATCTGCAGGCTACGAACGGCGCTCATGTCCGGCGGCTCTACGGTGGGAGTCGTACTGATTACACCTTTAGCTTCCAACGCGACCAGTTCATTATCCTTTAATCCCAACAGGTTACGGAATACGTAGTCATTATCCACACCGAGTTCAATCCGCGGCGGACGAATGGTGTTGGAAGCTGTTCTGGACAATCTCCAGGGTGGTGAAAGGTGCACCCGGTGCCCCGGTCCGACCGGAGGTGGCGGTAGGTTTACTACTTCAAAACTACCCCGGTAAAGGTTCTGCTCGTTAGTGAATAGCTCCCGGATATGCAGAACAGCCCCCGCGGGAATGCCCGCCTGCTGACACAAACGCATTACTTCCATCTTGTCCTGATTGCGCGTCCAGCTTGATATGTGTCCATCGATTTCATCCTGGCGTTCCAACCTTGCCTTTGCTGTATTATACTTTCTTCCTTTTGCCCAGGCGGGACTGCCCATAAGCTTGACGAGCGCTTTCCATTGCGCCTGGTCGTAGACAGCGATTGTCACCCAGCTATCCTCACCGGCGCAAGGGTAACAGCCGCTCGGTGCGATGTTAGCATCGCGGTTACCCATTCTCGCACCGGCACGTCCGGTCAGCGAATAGTTCACAATCGCTTCCCCCAGCTGGCAGGTAATCGGCTCGGTCATCGAAATATCGATATCGGCGCCTTTACCCGTCCGCCTCCTGTATTCCAGAGCGGCAAGCAAAGCAAACGTAGAATGCAGTGCCGGGATGATATCACCCGGCGGCGTTCCTCCGGGTCTGACGGCGGTGCTATCCGCGTAACCGGTCAGGTTAGCCAGACCGCTGGTAGCTTCCGCGGTGATAGAATAACCGCGGTATAGACGCCACGGTCCTCTACGGCCATAACCGCTGATGCTCAGAGTAATAACGTCAGGTCGCACTTTGCGCAATGATTCATAATCTATACCCAGGTTTTTCATCACCCGCGGCGTGAAATTATCCACCACGGCATCGCTTATCATTACCAGGCGCTTGAACAGCTCCACTCCTTCCGGCTTGGAGAGGTCGATGGTGATGCCGAGTTTGGCACGGTGACTTTCTGCATACAGACCGCCGGTGAACTCGGCGACCCTCTGTTTCGGGTCACCCTGCTGGCGGGCAGGTGATTCCACAACGATAATTTCGGCGCCAAGACTCGCCAGGTATTTGGTGGCATGGGGTAGTGCCGCCCAGTGCTCGACCGATAGAATCCTGATACCCTCCAGGGGTAAAGTCCTGGGGTCATGGGATGGCTCCTCGCTCACAACTTTTGAACTAGCGGCCGTGTTAGTACCAGTTTGTTTCAATTCATTTAACACTTCATTTGTATGCTGACCGAACAGCGGCGCCGGCTGTGCTGGTTTTATGGGAATCTGGTCACAGAGGAAGTACCTGCCCGGATAAGTCCCCCTGCCGGCAACGGGATGTTCTACCTGGATAAAGAAATCCCTGGCGGAAAGCTGTGGTGAGCTAATGAGGTCGGCTTCGTTATAGACCGGTGACGCATTTATTCCCTGTAGTTGAAGCTCATTGGTGGCTTCCATACGGGTGCGTGCCGTGAACCAGGGCTTCATCGCATCACCCAGCGCACGCCAGTTCCCGTTTAACGCCATCGGGTTCATTGCTTCGAAACTTTTCAACTCCGGGACTGACTGGCTGATATACGCCGCCAAGAGAACCACCTGGAGCCGGGACGCATGTACCCAGCCGTCTTTTGTCTGGAAAATCCAGGGGAATTTTTCAATGAGCCCACGCTCCTGGACTGCCCCTTGGTAAGCATACCTGCCGGTCTGCTGGTGGAGCATGTTGAAAAACGGTTCCAGCGTGGAGACATCGATGTGCTGACCGTAACCCGTCAGTCGCTGGTAACGGTGGGCGGCAAGCGTGGCAATGGCGGCGGCAACCCCGGCGGAATACTGCACCTGTGACAGGGCGAGTTTCACCGGCTCCCGGTCTGCCTCACCCGTCATGAACATCATCCCGCTAAGCGCATTGAGGGTTAATTCCGTGGCTTTCCAATCACGGTAAGGTCCCTCGCTGCCAAAATTGGAGATGGAAGTCATCACCAGGCGAGGGTTGATTCTCTCCAGCACGGGGTAGCTGATGCCCAGTTGCGCCATTACCCCAGGGCGGAAATTCTCCACCAGGATATCCGCTTTGCGCGCCATTTCTTTGACTGTGTCAATACCCTCTTTTGTTTTCAGGTCGAGGATGACACTGCGTTTGTTCGTGTTCAGATATAAAAAGAGGGCGCTCTTTTCCGGGTGCGGCTCATCGCCGATAAAAGGCCGGAGCCACCTGGCGCCATCGCCACGGTCAGGTTTCTCAATCTTGATTACGTCCGCACCCAGGTCGGCGAATAGCTTGGTGCAATACGGACCGGCGATGTAGTGCGTCAGGTCGACCACACGCACACCGCTCAAGGGATAATCAGGCATAAGTTGTCACCTCCGGAAGCATATCGAACGTCATCTCGACTGGTTGTCAAACTTTTTGCGGGAGTTGAAGCAAGGTACCGCGGAAACGGGCACGGGCTACCGGCGTATTATCGGCACCGCTGATGTTACATTCACGGACAACGTAGACCGAGCGTGCCGTCCGTCCCTTCTGGCAGACGTGTCCTTCGAAACGGTAGGGCTGGCCGATAAACGCCGGCCGGTAAACCATGATATCGAGCCCGGCGTACATCCAGAGCGGCAGAGTATCATCCATCATCCTGCGGTCCTTATCACTCTCCACGGTATAGCGGAGAATCATAGTGCCGAAAAAGTAAGGCGGAATCAACGGGGCGCCCCAGGGTGAAGCAATGCGGTACCACCAGTTCGTATCCTGTACGCGGTCCAGCAAGTCATCGACCATCTCCCTGGAGGCTGTCTGTTCAAGGGGGGCGTATTTTGCGCCGATGGGTATTTCTGGCAGGACGTCATCACCCGTTTCCCCTGCGCTTGAAACATCCCGTTCCCATGGAGCGGCGAGTTTTTCAACGGATTGACCCAGAGCCGCCCACCCTGCCGCAACGCGTTCCCCGTTCTTCTTCTCCAGCCGGTACTGTATTTTCCGTTTGTCACCGGGGTCGGGCTTGATTTCGTCCCAAGCAACGCGCACCTCTTCCTCAGCGTAGACGGGGCGAAAAATCCGTACGCTGTGCGCGCCACCTTCGTACCAGTGGTGCCCGAAGCTGGCAGGAATAGCCGCCGCCATTACCCCCTCGAGACTGGGACCGCCAACAAATCCCCCCATAAAGCCAAGCTCGCGGGTAACCGCGTCATCATGCATTAATGTGACAATGGGTCCTTCTCTCTGCCGTTCTGACGATTCAGGGGTCTTGCGCATCTTTATCCAGGGTCCCGTGTACATAGAACGCCTCCTTCCGTCTGGCATCAATTCCACGTTTCCATCCGGGAGATTCTGACATCCCACCGGATGGAAACATACATATCCTGTATCTGGCTGTGACCGCTTTCCGATTTACCGTTTACCAATCATGTTGAACTTCAAGTCCTGGTCAATCCACAAATGAAGAGAGATGGGACCGTAGAACTGGAACTTGGGTGTCTGCTGGCCCCAGTATCCATCCGGGTGACTACCCTTCACCCACGGCGACCAGAACGTATAGAAGTACGGCGCGGGTGGTAAAATGTAGGGTGCCTGCTCCATCACATATGCCGCCAGCTCCTTGAGCCGCTTGATGCGCGCAACCTCATTATCGATGAGAAGCGCCTTGTCCAACTCCGTGTTGAAGTACTTGTCATCGAAGTCGGGATAGTTATATAAAGCCGGGTAGCGGTACACGATGGTCAGGGCGGCGGCAGGACCGCTCTGGAATGCCTGCACCGTGCCAAAGGACCAGGGGAGCATCTGGTCGTAGCTGTGGGCGTATTTTTTCGCTGAGAATGCACCTGCCTCAAGCGCTACGATTTCCATATCCACGCCAACCGCAGCAAGGTACTTCTGTATGATGGTCATCCCTTCCACCATTTCTTTGGTGCATTCCACCTTGGTCTTGAAGCCGTTCGGGAAGCCTGCCTCGGTGAGAAGCTTCTTTGCCTTGTCGGGTTTATACTCAAACTGGTCGCGCACTATTTGCGGCCACTCCTCGACCTTGATTGCGGAATCGGTCCAGGTCGCCATCATCGGCCAGGTCTTGTAGGCATTCATCGCGTTGCCTTTGTAGTAGTCCTTGACGATGGCTTCATAGTCGATTGCCATATTAAGTGCCTGCCGTACTCTCACGTCGGTAAACGGCGCTTTCTTGGTATGCATCGCCAGTAAGCCGGGGTTCCCCAGAGTACTGCTGTACTTCAACTCCGGGTTTGTCTGCTGGAGAGAGACCGCCTGGTCCCAGGAGACCCCCGCCGCCATGTCCACTTTGTGCGTACGCAGAGCCGACAACCGCGTCGCGGCATCGGTGATGATGAGCAGTTTCACTGTGTCCATGTATGGCAAGCGGTTTCCAGGGTGGAGCTTATCGAACTGCCAGTAGTCCGGATTCCTTGCCAGGGTAATACTGCTTCCGTCCACGTAATCCTTGACCATCCACGGGCCAGTAGTGATGCTGTTACGCCAGTCCTTGAAACCGTCCTGGCCGAACTTGTCGATAACCTCGCGTGGCCAGGCGGACCCCATCTGGGGACCATCGCCGATGGAATATATGAAATCTGATGTATTGGGCTTCTTGAGGCGGAATCTCACGGTGTATTTGTCCACTACCTCAATCTTGTCCAGGAATTCCGCCACAATACCCTTGGCAGTGGTCGGGCTGGCGAAGAAAGCCTCGTAGAACCACTTGACGTCATCGGCGACATGCTCGCGGCCGTTCACCGGAGGCTTGTTGTGAAAACGGACGCCCTTGCGCAGTTTGAATATATAGGTCTGAGGGTCTATGACCTCCCAGCTTTCAGCCAGCGACCCGGTCCTGTACTTGTTAGCCACATAGAGACTGCTGTAGTCCCAATCGGCTTTACGCACGTACCAGTCACCAATTAGCAGCGTCTCGGCGTACCAGTTCAGCTGGTTGGCGCTTGGACCGATGGGGTCCCAAGTCTGGATGTTTGCCGATAAGACATTCATGACCCCACCGTACTTGGGAACATCAGGGCTCGCGGTAGCCGGAGCCTTGGCTGTTGGTGAGGCTGGCGACGCCGGTGCAGTTGGTGCGGTTGTCTTCTCCGTCACTTTACCACTGACAGTCGTACCCTGCTGACCGGTCTCCTGTGCCTGACCACAGGATGCAAGTATCAGGCTGATAACAAGGATAATGGCTATTAAAAACCATGCCCACTTCTTATTTTTCATTGTTTCCTCCCCTGTATTTATCAGTTTCAAGTATCCTGTTTGCCACCATTTTTTCATTACATAACACCCTCCCGCCTGTTAGTGTTCTACCATAGATTACACGGTCTGTTTCTTCGATAACTCGCGTGCGGGTCTCTTTGATTTTACGCCGTAGCGTCCGAGGCCCCCTCTGAGTCTCGGGTCCAGTAAGTCCCGCAAGGCGTCCCCAAACATGTTTACTCCATAAACCACCAGCGCCAGCGCCGCCCCGGGCCATATTGCCAGCCATGGTGCCATATACATATAGCGCCGGCCTTCACCGCTAAGCATGCCTCCCCAGCTGGGTATGGTTGGCGGCAAGCCAAAACCAAGGAAGCTGAGTGTTGCCTCCGACAAAATCATGCTACCCACGCCTACTGAGAACATGATGATAATGGGCGCCATGATATTCGGCAGGATATGCCGGCTGAGTATCTGCCGCGTCGGGCACCCGGTGGCGCGGGCGGCTTCCACGTAGACATTTTGCTTTATCCCTATCACTGTACCCCTGACGATTCTGGAACCGCCGACTCCCCCTGATATTCCAAGCACAAGGACTACCTGTGCCAGTCCCGGCCGGAGAATTGCCATCACGGTCATTATCAGTATTAAAGCCGGGAAACACATCCAGGCATCGACGAATCTTTGCACGGCGACATCCACTTTCCCGCCCAGAAACCCGGAAAAACCCCCGATTAACGTAGAAATGGTAACGCTGATTGCCGCCCCTCCCAATCCGGCGATCATAGAAATACGTGCCCCGAAGATTATGCGGCTGAGAAGGTCACGCCCGAGATTATCGGTCCCCAGCAGGTGCGCGGCTGACGGAGGCTGGAGAGAATCCTTCATCTGGAAGTCCTTATAGTCGTACGGCGCTAATACATTGGCAAAAATCCCGGTGAAAATGAGAATAAGAATAATGATTGCACCGAATGTTCCGAGCGGCTTCTCCTTGACCAGCCGAACGGCGAAATCGACGAGTGGTTTGCGCCGCCTGTTTGCCGCTTTCGTTTGTACGGGTGCGGTTATCTCTGTTTGTCGCATCGAACCCTTCTCCTCACCTGTATTGCACCCGCGGGTCGAGGAAACTGTAGGTAACATCCACCGAAAGGTTGACCACCATAACAAAAGTCGCAATAATCAGGTTTATCCCGGAAAGCATGACATAGTCGCGGGTATTGATTATCTGCACGATGAGACGACCTACACCGGGTAAGTTGAATATCTCCTCGAGGACAACCGAGCCGCCGATAAGCATCGGGAATTGAAACCCAACAATCGTGACTATCGGGATGAGGGCGTTCTTCAGGGCGTGTCTGAGGACGACGACACGCTCTTTTACCCCTTTCGACCACGCCGTCCGGATATAGTCTTGCCGGAGTACTTCCAGCATCATGGTGCGTGTCATTCTCATTGTCGTGCCTGCGAGTTGCATACCAAGAATTACCGCAGGAATGATGAACTGCCCCAGGTTTTGCACCGGGTTTTCAGTGAATCTGACATACTCCATCCGGGGAGACCAGCCCCACCACAATGACGGAAACACCATGACGATGGTGCCCATCCAGAAGCTGGGCAGGGCAATGCCGGCGATAGCCGCACTACGGGCGATGTAGTCGCCGATTGAATCCTGCCGCACCGCTGAGAATATACCGACCGGGATAGCGATTATGAGACCGGTTACCATTGCCATAATACCCAGTTCAAAAGATACGGGCCATCTTTGCACCAACACCTCGGTAACACGGATACCCGACCACAACGATTTCCCCAGGTCACCCTGAATAACCCCCCATATCCATTTCCCGTACTGCACATGAATCGGCAGGTCGAGTCCCAGCTTCTGTCTGATTTCCAGCAACAGGTCCTCGCCCTTCGACTGGTAAAACTGTTCATGCTCGGTAACCATCATCTCAACGATGTCGCCGGGAATAAGGCGCACGACAAAGAAGAGAATCAGCGTCACGAAAAACAGCGTGGGCATTATCAGGATTAGTCTTCTCAGAATATAGGCTTGCATCCAGTTTTTCTCTTCTCTCAAATGGTTTCGTGGCGCTTCTACGCTACTTTCGGAGGGAATGGCAGGGGCGCACTATAGTAGTCCCGCATGCATTAGTATGGGCATTTCCTCATCCTCCCCCGTCACACCAGCATACAGGACCGCGATATCAGGAAAGTACACCAGCGAACGTGTACCTTGTGCTTTCTATCGTGTTAGAACATCGCTCACGAACGGTAGCGAAGTTTATTACAAGATGTGATTCTTGTCAAGTGGCTGTAGTGCCGTTTGTAAGCGTAAAATCAAATCGCATTTTGGTTTCCAGTTTTTCCCTGTACCACTCAATGAATGTTTTTATGATGCTGTGATAGCGGTAGAGGGTGGTCGGTTTAAGGTCTCCGAACTAAGCCAAAAATGCTTCAGCCGTTTCTGGAGAAGGAGGGAATTCACCGGGATATTCGCGGAAATGAAGTAACACCCGTTTGCCTGCGCTGAGAGCTTCCCCACTGCGTTGCCGCAGTGCCAATTGAGATTCATAGAGCTGGAAGAGTTCGCTGTTGGTCTTACGGCGAAGTCTTATTTTCCTCTTGCCATCACTGCCCGGCAGAACATCCAACATTTCGTTGATGCTGAAGTTTTCGGACGAAAACGTCGCAGGTTCTGGGCTCGGCAGGTATCGAACCTGCGACCAATCGGTTATGAGCCGATCGCTCTGCCACTGAGCTACGAGCCCGCGCACTTCACATTATAGCCTTGCCTACAACATGGGGTCAATCACTTTCAATTGGTCCCGCGTGCCGACGACCACGATTTCGTCACCCAGCTCCAGCTTCATGTCTTCGGGCGGGTTTGCCGTCAGGGTTCCATTCTTCTTTTTCACCGCCAGAATCTGGGCACCACCACCTCGCTGGAGCCACTCCTTCACCGTCAATCCTACCGCTGATGACCCCGACCGTAGTTCAATATCCCTCATTTACCTTCCCGGGTGGCTAGTTCAAGACTTCCTCCACCACCAGCTCGGCGATTTCTTCATCGGTCATGCCGAGGAACTGTTTAAGCACGTAATCAGTATGCTCGCCCATTAGCGGTGCTCTACGGATGTCGCAGGGTGTCTTAGAAAGGACGCACGGTTGCCGCGGCGCGTGAATAACACCTATTTCCGGGTGGTTGAGCTCTTTATAGAAATGACGCGCCTTTAAATGCTCGTTCTTCTCCAGGAAATCAACCGGGTCCAGTATCATCCCCGCGCCGATGCCCGCCATCTGCAGTTTATACATCAATGCCTCGTCATTTTGTGACAATGTCCAGACTTCGACAAGGCGTTCCAGTTCGTCCTCGTTAGCCTTGCGGTCGGCGAAAGTCGCAAATCGTGGTTCTTTTATCCACGCCGGGCTACCGGCAATCTCACAAAACGCTCTCCATTCCTCTTCGCCATACACTGCCAGCGCAATATATCTATCTTCGCCCTTGCACCGAAACACGCCGTGCGGGCAAGCGTAATCATCCCTGTTTCCGTTCCTGCCGGCAACCCGCCCGTTAATCTGATAATCGAGGACGAGGGGTGTCACGTACTGCAGACCACCCTGGTGCTGGGCAATGTCCAGGTACTGCCCCTTACCGGTGCGCCGTTTGTAGTCGATTGCCGCCAGCAGGGTCATGGCATTGAACCGCGGCGCACGTAATCCGTGTAGTAGCCAATCTCGGAAGGCGGGTGGTCGGGCCAGCCGGAAATCTCGTTCACGCCGGAAATAGCTGAGAGCAGGTCGCCGTAGCCGGGCAGAATCGACCAGGGTCCGGTCTGACCCATCATGCTACTGCTCAGCATAATGACGCCCGGGTTGATTTCCTTGCAAACCTCATAGCCGAAGCCCATCTCCTTCATCGAGCCGCCGGCGTAGTTTTCTGTCACAATGTCAGCCCAGGCGATGAGTCGTTTCGCCAGCTCTTTACCCCTGGGGTGAGC
Source organism: Dehalococcoidia bacterium (assembly GCA_030691775.1). GTDB lineage: Bacteria > Chloroflexota > Dehalococcoidia > Dehalococcoidales > Fen-1064 > JAURWL01. Next base: position 643 of record JAUYDN010000220.1, on the reverse strand, counting down.
GAGGTTGATATTCACGCTGTATTTTCCGGTATTGATAGTGTTGAAGATGCCGCCGCGGTTGAAGCCCGGGATGTTATCTTTGAATGGCGGTTGAATACGCCAGGTCTCCGGTCTCGCTTTACTTTCTATTTTGACTACCGTCGCTCCGAAATCAGCGAGCACCTTGGTGGTAGTGGGACCCGTCCAGACCCAGCAGAAATCTGCGACCTTGATTCCTTCCAGCGGTAGTTTGCCCATTTTCTGCACTCCTCATTTGTTAACTCGAAACCACGTGGGGTGGGTGGAAAGCTGATTTATCGGCCTAAAACCCACCGCTTTTACCGCTAATTTCTTTAATTTTATCGGTGGGTTACGTTCCCCGATTTTGTCGGTCGACTAACCCACCCTACATGGTTATTAATTTAAATGACCTTCGTCTGGATTCCCGCTCCCGTATCGTAGTACGGGACAAGCTGCGCTGGAATCATTCATGCCACTTGCCAGCGACACCACGAAGGATGATAATCGGGGTTGTCATTCTGGAGCGGAGCGAAGAATCTCAGGGAGGGGTAGGCGACCCCATGATTCAACTCCCCTCCTCCAGATTCTTCGTCGTCCCGATAAGGAATAAAGGAATTATCGGGACTCCTCCAGAATGACAATA
>JAUYDN010000195.1 GCA_030691775.1 Dehalococcoidia bacterium | reverse complement strand
TGGTGCGCCCATCGTGATAGACCAGCGACTTCTTGCCGTGAGTAGGCACAGGTGAGTGAACGACCTGCGCTCCATAAACCTGCCCGATACACTGGTGACCGAGACACACTCCCATTATCGGTATCTTCCCGCCGAATTCGCGGATAATATCGTTGGAAATACCGGCCTCCATCGGAGTACAGGGACCCGGCGAGATAACGATGTGTGATGGCTTGAGCCGTGCGATTTTCTCCAGGGTGATGCGGTCGTTGCGGTAAACCACCGGCTCCCAGCCCAGCTCTCCCAGGTATTGCGCCAGGTTGTAAACGAAGCTATCGTAATTATCGATAACGAGAATCATTTCGGCTCCGCAGTGTTGAGCGCGTTAATAAGCGCCCTGCCTTTATCCAGCGTCTCCTGGTACTCGGATTCCGGGTCGGAGTCATAGACCACTGCCCCGCCCACCTGGAAATAAGCCCGGTTGCCCTTGATGAGAAAGGTGCGGATGACGATGTTGATATCCATATTACCATCGAAACCGAAATAGCCGATATTGCCGGTATAGACACTGCGCCGGGTCGGCTCCAGCTCATCGATAATTTCCATACTGCGGATTTTCGGGGCGCCGGTAATACTGCCGCCGGGGAACGTGGCTTTGAGCAGGTCGATACGGTTTCTATCATGCCGCAGTCTGCCCGTGACCGTGGAAGTGAGGTGAAAGACCGTGGGGAAAGTTTCCAGGATAGCCATCTCGGTTACTTTGACCGTCCCGTAGCGGCACACCCTGCCCAGGTCATTGCGCTCGAGGTCCACAATCATCATGTTCTCGGCGTGGTCTTTAACACTACCGAACAGCTGACGGGCACGGACGCGGTCTTCAGCGGGTGTCTTACCCCGCCGCACCGTCCCCTTGATTGGCCGCGTCTCCACGTAATCGCCCTGCACACGCAGGAACCGCTCCGGAGAGGCGCCGACCACCGTGACTTCACCGAAACCGAGATAGGAACCAAAAGGGGCAGGATTTATCTGCCGCAGACGGCGGTAAAGTTCCCAGGGTGGAATAGTCAACCTGGTTTCAAAGCGTTGTGAAATATTGACTTCGAAGATATCCCCATCGATGATGTACTGGCGGGCGCGCGCCACAGCTTTGACATAGTCTTCGTGGGTGAAATTTCCCTTGAGCACGCCACGGGCGGCGGGGACGGAGAGGAGGGGCGGTTCAGCACAATGCGGCATAGATGATAGACGGTCTTTCAATTCGTTAACGCGCTGATAAGCTCGTTTCAGACGCCGCATTTCATCCTGCTCAGGGAAACCGGTGGAAATAATATAGGTCTTGTTCAACAGGTTATCATACGCCAGGATGAGGTCGTAAAACCCGATGTAGCTTTCAGGGAGTTTGAGGTCGTCAAGCGCAGTTTTCGGCACACGCTCGATGAAGTGGAGGAGGTCGTAAGCCAGATAGCCTACCGCACCACCAGTGAATGGCACGGGAGTATCACCTGCGTTCAGGCGGTAACTCCTGAGTATCTGCCCGAGTATATCAAACGGGTTGCCCCTGATAACGGTTCCCTGTCCATGTTCCTGAAGGGTGATTTTCCGTCCGCGGTTGCTCATCAAGAGGAAAGGGTCGGCGCCCATAAAGGAGTAACGTCCGAGTTTCTGCGGGTCCATACTGCTATCCAGGAAGAAACAGTGTGGCTGAAGACGGAAATATTCGAAGAGGGTGAGGGGGGAGTGGGGGGTAAATAGTTCCTCGATGAGGGGAGAACGTGTGGTAATAGCCATTGACTGGTTTCTGCGCCACCTTAACGTGAATCAAGGTTTATCGTACAATAGTATGAATAGTGAGTCAATTGTAATTGTCATTACCCCGAAAATACGCTATTTTCATCCTTCATAGTGCCCTTTTGTAAAACGAGCATGGAGTATTGTTATGAAAATACCCCCCCCCCAACTTGTCATTCCAGCCCCGTATCAGAGTACGGGGTAAACTCCGGCTGGAATCCAGAGTAAACAACTGGTGCAATAGGAGGTTAAGATTTTACACAACGCCCCATTCCTTAATCCCTTCCCGCGGCGTTGCCTCAAATGTCATTCTGAGTCCCGATGTTTCGGAACGAAGCATCGGGAGAACGAAGAATCTCCAGCACCTACTCAGTAGGCACGGAGACCCTTCCCCCGATTTTCATCGGGGTCAGGGTGACAAGGATGCATTGGAGTTTTAGGGCAAAGCCCCTTCCCGCGGGGAAGGGAGATTGTTAGCAAGAGGGGCTAGGCCCCTCTTGGACGCCCTGATGCAAAGTGAGCGGCTCGCTTGCTTATTGAACCTATAATTACTGTTATTTTCATACCCCGCGGTGTCTTTTGCAAGACATGTGTGATTCTGAGGAGCGAAGTCCCGATTCCATCGGGAAAGAATCTCCCCGTCTACTGAGTAGGTGAAGGGGATTCTTCAGGTACTTTTGATTCCCACCTTCACGGGAACAAGCTTCAGAATGACGACGTCGCTTTCCGGCAGAAAAAGAACGCCCGCCGCATCATTTTTGTAAAAGGTCTTATCCCTGATTCGGGCTCAAACCCGAAGACCTCGATATCTGCAAACCCTGCTTTCTTGAGCGTAGTTTTCACCCGCGTTGGGTCGTGGCATTTCTGGTAGAGCGTCACATCCGTCCGGTACCAGTGCCCGCCTGTAAACCGGAAGATGGTAGCGTCAAAGTCGGCGATACGGCGTTCCCGATCGTACGTATTGCGCACCACGCAGACATGGTCATCTTCGATGATACTGAAATCGCCCTGCCACTCGTGCAGAAAGCCCGGCTCGGTGTTGAGGTCGAACAAGAAATAACCGCCCGGTCGCAGGACGCCGTGCACGCTGTGGAACACCTCCGCCAGTTCCTTGAGCTTTATGACGTGATTGAGGCTATCGAAGGCAGAGACGACGGCATTGTACTTATGCGGCAGTATGAAATTGCTGGCATCCGCGTGGATGAACTCGACTTCCGGCGCGTTTTCACGGGCGTAAGCCAGCATCGCCGCGGAGCCATCGATGCCCGTAACCCGGTAACCCAGCGTGTTGAGCTTTTGCGAGAGCTGTCCCGTGCCACAGCAGAGGTCGAGAATGCGGGCTTTTTTGGGGATTTTACCCAGCACCAGGTTATCCAGGATGGGGAGGATGATGGGCAGGAAAACATGTCCCCAGTGCCGGTTGTATATCCAGGCGAAGGGGTCATAGGAGGAGAAGGCAGTACCAAGTTTATTCATGCTTTGATTTCCAGATTATATCACATCCTTCTCACTCTTTTAGATATGAATTTTGACACACCCTCTTCGAAACCCCGATAATTAACATATATGCAAACACAAAATCACATCGACGGCACCATCCGGGAAATCGGCGAGTTTACCCTGACGGTTATCTGGCTGGGCGTAGCGTACGGCATCGCCATGGCGGGCGGGTATAGGGCGCTTTCCGACATGGCGTCGCTCAAGGTCATCATCCTGCAGTCGCTTATCATCGTCTTTTTCGCCTTCGTTTTCCACGAGCTTGCCCACCGCTTTGTCGCCAGACGCTATGGTTTCCACGCCGTTTACCGCACCTGGATGCCGGGCTTGATACTGGCTCTCGTAGTTTCAATGACGGGGTGGATTTTCGCGGCGCCGGGCGCGGTCTACATCACCGGCACGGATACAGCCGCCACCCGGGAAAAGCTTGGCAAATCGGCGCTGGCTGGACCAGTGATGAATATGATACTGGCGGCGTTATTCACGGGATTGACCTTCCTCGCTGTCCCCGTTCTCCGCTGGTATATAGAAAGCACGACCGCATCCTTCGCACAGGTTGAACCGGTATTGAATTTCATCTTCGGGGTTTTGCTGGCAGGGGTACAGATAAACGCCTGGCTGGCGCTGTTCAACCTGATACCGTTCGGACAGTTCGACGGACTCAAGGTGTTTAGCTGGAACAAGAAGGTGTGGGGAATCGCTTTGGCGGCGTCAGTGGCACTGTACGGGGCATGGTGGTGGGTGCAGGGGAGATTGTTTTGAAATAGCTGTTAGCTTTCAGCAGTCAGCTTTTACTATCGTTATCTGCGTCGAAGTGCACGTAAAAACTCATCCTCATCGACGTCTAGTTGTTTCAAGATGTGAGCAAGGACATATCTGTCCACAGTTTTTGAAGGATGAATCGATAAAGGCGCCCGACGACAATTCGGGTGATGGAAAATAGCGTGACTGCCTTTTTGTCGTTCTTTCTCGAAACCCAGTTTGATAAAGACTTCCACAACCTTGCGAGGTTTCAAAATGGGCAATTTGGTCATGCGGCTACTTGTACTTTTCGGATTTCAAGTTCCTTCGGTATTTCCTCACCACGTTCTCTCCGGAACTCAATACAAAGCTCCAACACTTCTTTCATGTTTGCTGTGCATTCTTCGATTGTTTCCCCCTGCGCTACTGCCTCGGGTATAAATGGACAAGTCGCCATATAATTACCATCTGGCGTCTTTGTGATAGCAATTGTATACTCCATCATCCCCTCCCCTTGTGCACCAATTATAGCACAGTCGGCTAGAGCATCAAGTTGTTAGTTCCCCTTCAGCCTCTCCGTCAGTAACGGCACAATCTTGAAGAGGTCGCCGATAAGCCCGTAGGTAGCAACCTGGAAGATGGGCGCATCCGGGTCATTGTTAATGGCGATGATACAATCGGCGGTGCCCATGCCAGCGAGGTGCTGGACTGCTCCTGAAATCCCTACCGCGATGTACAATCTGGGGCAGACCGTCTTGCCTGTTTGTCCCACCTGGTGCGGATAAGAAATCCAGCCCTCGTCCACGGGTGGACGTGAAGACCCGACCGCCGCTCCCAGCGCCGCCGCCAGCTCGCGCACCAGATGAAAGTTCTCCGGCTTACCCAGTCCCCGCCCCCCGGAAACGATGATATCCGCGTCCTCCAGCTTCACCTTCTCCGCCAGGTCCGCCACGAAGTTCAACAGTTTCGTCTTCGAGGTGACGCCCTCTTTGTTGAAATCGAGTCTGATAATCTGACCGGCGTGCGAACCATGCAGTGTACTCCGCTTGAAGACACGCGGGCGTACGGTCGCCATTTGCGGTCGCTTCGTCGGGCAGATAATGGTTGCCATGATATTCCCACCGAACGTGGGGCGTGTCTGCCGCAGAAGCTTCTTCTCGGTATCGATTTCCAGCCCGGTGCAATCGGCAGTGAGACCGGTCTGCAGTTGCGCGGCGACCCTCGGGAAAAAAGACCGCCCGAAAGGAGTCGCCCCGGCGAGGATAATTTCCGGCTTGTACTGCCGCGCCAGCCTGGCAAGCTCTGCTACATACGGGTCTTCGGTCTGGTTGACGAGAGCCGGGTCATCGATGACGTAGACTTTGTCGGCGCCCTGTTCCATAAGGTGCTCAACGCCCTTGATACCCGAACCGATGCAGATGGCGCAAAGCTCCGTTTTGAGAGCATCGGCAAGCTCACGACCTTTGGCGAGCAGTTCGTAAGCCACGCTCTTGATTTCGCCATCGCGCTGTTCGGCGAAGACCCACACGCCTTTGTGCTCATCACCATAAAGCGCTTGTTCGATTTCTTTTTCGATGCGGATGGCTTCGAAGGCACAGGCTTCGACACAGGCGCCACAGAGGTTACACCCTTCCAGTTTGATGACGGCCATGCCATCGATGACATCAATCAAGCCAAACGGGCACGCTGAGACACACATCTCGCACCCGGTACACTTATCTTTTTCAACGCTGATTCCCATCAAAGTTCCCAATCGCGCAATTTGTAGGGGCGACCCTCGGAGCTTGTCTCAAAACAATTGGTCTGTCATTCTGGAGGAGTCCCGATAGCATCGGGACAACGAAGAATCTGGTGGTGGGGAGGCGTTGTCTTATTCCCCCACTCTGAGATTCTTCGCTTCGCTCCAGAATGACACCCATT
>JAUYDN010000183.1 GCA_030691775.1 Dehalococcoidia bacterium | reverse complement strand
GTCTCATCGAGCAGTTCGAACCAGTCGCTCTTTTCGATGTCCACCTGCACGGTCTGTTTTGCATCCAGGTAGTTATAGATTGCCACGCTTACCGGGAACTCCTCGCCGCGGATTGCGGAATATGGCAAATCGATGGTGAGGAAGAACGGTTGGAAGACACGCAGAGAATCTTCCGCCACGCCAAGCCCCTTCTCCTTCGAGATAGCCACGGCGCGGAGCATCCAGGTGGTGATGGAATCGGGGACGGTTATCTGTTTGGTCGCTTTGCCGCTGGCATCCGTGATGAAATCAGCCCAGAGCCAGGTCTCCGGGAAGAACTGCCGCACACGCTGGACTTCCGCCAATCCAGCACTCGCACCAGCCGCCGCATTGTCCCTTGCCGCCACAGGGGCTGCCCCCTTCTCCGCCATTTGCACTTCAGCGCGGCCGCCAAAGAACCTGAAGATTCTGCCGAAGATGCCTCCACTGGCACCCTCGGTCTTGTATTCCTTGCCCTGTGGAATGGTCTTGTTAGTCATCACAATGACGCCGGCATCCTTAAAGGTATCTTCCGTGCCAGGGATGGTATAGGTGGGGAAGAAGGAGACCTCGTGCAGTTCCGCCTGTGGTTCCATATAGAGCCGCTCCAGCTCATCGAAGACCTGCTGGAGATTGAGACGGTTTTCCGCCAGGATGAACACCGATTTATCAACTACCGCAATCCCAACCCTTGCCTGTCCTTCGGTTCTTATATTCAATTCGATTTCTTCTGCGGGCTTGGCTTCCTCCTTGCTGAATTCGGCGGTCACCTGTTGCGGATAAGCCGCCTCAACCGTGAAGGGCAGGAAGTCCGCCGCTACCTCGGCGTTCGGAAGAATCTGGTAGACCAGCAGTTTGGAGGTAGGCGCCATTAGCGGCGTGGTGCTGATGGTGATATCGCGGCTGGTCGTATAGTCGGAGAAGACCACCATACCGCGTGAGAGCACCTCGTAATAGAAATTCACCGCGCGTTCGGTTGAGAATACACGAAAAGTGATTTTCTGCCCGACCTTCGGCGTTCCCTCGGTCAATTGCTCCAGGTGGATAAAGTTCCCCGAGGGTGAGTAAGCCGCCTGGATAGTCCTGGAAACGAAAGAGTCCCCCGAACTCGCCTCAATCATCAGGGCGATGGCTTCCGCGGGTGGGTTCAACTCCAGAATCACCTTACCCTTACTCGTATTGAGTTCTTTCTCCTCGGTCTTGAAGTCCTCGAACTTTTCGTTAATATACCTGAGGGTTGCTTTTACCTTAGCGTCGACCGGCTTGTTGTCCGGTGTTTCCGTAACGAGCAGAACGTTGAACGGGAGACCGGGTTTGAAAACCACGCCCTCCGGGATTGCCTGCAGGTTTACGCTCGATTGCGCCACCGTCAGGAGACTGCTGGTCTTTTCCACATAACCGGTAGCTTTTTCTTCAACAACGATATCGAGCTGAACATTACCCTGTCCGCCGCCGGCCGGTGTGCCTGCCACAAACTGTGCGGCTGGGACCTCAAACTCGATTTCGCCGTCGATGGTTTTCGTCACGGTGGAGTATTTCTCCCACTGCCCGACGTAGCGGGTGGCGGTCATTGTCAGTTCACCCTTGACCGGCTTGCCGAAGCTATAGGTGGCGCCGATTTTTCCCTTGATTGGCTCGTTGACCAGGAACCATTCTTTAGGCAGGTCAACCGTCACCTCGTACTTGGGCAGGACATACTCCTCGACACGCACATCGAACTGGTTGCGCGCTTTTTCCGTGATGACGCTTATCTTCCACACGCCGAGGTTCGGCTCGGTAGAGAGCGGCAGGTCAACACCCGCCATCCCGTATTCATCAGTCGTCACCACCGACCGGAAAATCTTGATGCCTTTGGCATCCATCACCTCGAGGGTTGCCTGCTCCGTGGTGGGTTTGAGCTCGGGGTCGAGCGTAAGCACTCGCATATGGATTGTTTGCCCGGGCTTGTAGATGGGCTTATCTGTTTCCACAAAGACCAGAAAGCTCTTCTCAATGGCGATGAGGGCTTTATCCGTGAAAGCACCACCCTTGACTACCAGCTCATAGTTGCCGTCGGCTACCTTAGGGATACTTAAAGCGATAGTGCCCTTGCCATCGATGGTCTGCCGTGCGAAGGCGATTCGCTTGCCGTCTTTGAGCAGGGTGACTTCGACATTGTCCTTGACGAGCTTATCGCCGGCGAACAGCGCCAGTGAGATAGCTTCCGTGCGACCACTGTGCAGGACCTTCGGCACAATTGCTACGTAACTGCTCGCCGCCTGCACGGGCTTACAGGCTGGTAAAATCGCGACTATCGTGGCGATTACCGCCACAAAGCTGATGATTTTTAGAAATCGGTGACTCATCTCCGGCCTCCTTGCAGATATTCCCTATGCTAGTGTAGTGTCTCAATAACAGCTTTACAATTCTAAACACAGATGCCAGTTCTTACACAGCGCCTCATCCCCTTGCCCCTTCTCCGCAGAGAAGGGGAAGAACTCTTTTGAGAGGGGCTGACGCCCCTCTCAACTCCCTTGTGCAAGTTGGCGGTCATCTTGCTTTCCCACCCTTTGCCACCATCATTTTCATATTCCATATGTGGCGCTACGCAACCCTTGTGTAATTGTCAAGTTATTTCGGAGACATTACACTAGGAGTGTTTTCCTTTGCGCTCAGAATACATCCAGTCTTAAGTCTGGATTAATTTCTCTTTCTTCAGGAACTGCGTCACCTGCCGGGCAATGTTCTCCGGGTCGCCTTCAAGGATGTTGCTCTTTTTCTGTACCAGTCCGCCGCCCATAATCGCCTTCATCTTGTCCGCCGATGACATCTTAGCGTCCGGCACAAAAAGTCCTTTCATCTTAGGCTTGGGCGGGGTGATGTTGAGCACTTTCACTTTGATTGATGCCGTCAGGTCCTCCGGCGCCAGTCCCAGTTCCTGCGCATCGAGCCGCTGAATAGTAGCGTTCCGGGCACGGAGCACGCCCTTGATGGTGGCGTGGCGCGGTTTTTTCTCGCCGGCTTCGATGGTCAGTAACGCCGGCAGGGTACATTCCACGATTTCACGGTTGCCCTTTTCCAGCTTGCGGGTAAGACGCAGTTTGTCCTTTTGCAGTTCCATCTGCACCACGTTCAGCACGATGGGTAAACCGAGCAATTGCGCCAGGTAGGCAGGGGTTAAGCCCGATTGAGTATCATCGGCGCGGTGGCCGCAAAAAACGGCACCGAAGGGTCCGCGGGCGATTGTCTTTGCCAGCGCCATCGCCGTGCTGGAGCTATCGATGTTCTCGAAAGCGGGGTCAATCAGCAGGACGGCTTCATCGGCGCCCATCGCCAGCCCTTGCCGCAGGCATTCCACGGCATTCTCCTTGCCGAGACTGATGAGTGTGACCTTACCGCCGGTCTTTGCCTTCAATTCGAGCGCGGCATCGATGGCGAAAACGTCCAGCGAGCTGAGCACATCGGCGGGGACGAGCGCTTTTACCGAGATAGCACCCTTTTCC
>JAUYDN010000173.1 GCA_030691775.1 Dehalococcoidia bacterium | reverse complement strand
TTTGAATAAGAAGCAAGCAGAAATAAGATGTTCCCCCTTTTGTAAAGGGGGATGAAGGGGGATTTAAGCTCTAAAAAATCCCTCTCAAATCTCCCTTTACAAAGGGAGAGGATTCTGGAAAGAAGGCAAAAAGTGGCAGACGTAAGGATCGAGAAACTGGCAGACCTGCTGGTAAATTATTCTGTGGTAGTGAAGCGGGGCGATAGGGTGATGATTCAGGGTGATACTTCGGGTGAACCTCTTTTGAAAGCAGTGTATGCGAAGGTATTACAAGCCGGCGGGCATCCTCTCCAGATGACCACCCTTTCCGGCTCCGATGAGCTGTTGTTCCGCTATGCGAACGAAGACCAGTTGAAACACGTCCCGGAACCGATAAAACAGGCGTACAGCACCTATGACGTACGCATCTTTATTCTCGCCGACCCGAACACAAAGGCGTTGAGCAATGTCGACCCGGCACGGATGGTAACGAGGGCACAGGCGCGGCGCGACCTCATGCAGATATTCCTCAAGCGGGCGGCGGCCGGCGAACTGCGCTGGGTGCTGGCTCCATACCCAACCAATGCCTTCGCCCAGGATGCGGAGATGGGCCTGGCAGAGTATGAGGACTTCCTGTATAACGCCTGTATGCCGGACATGAATGACCCTATCGGTTACTGGCGGAAATTCGCCGCCGGGCAGATGAAGGTTGTAGAGTGGCTCAAGGGCAAGGATAAAGTACACATCAAGGGTAAAGATACCGACCTGCGCTTGAGCATTGCCGGGCGCACCTTCGAAAGCTGTCACGGCGAACGTAATATGCCGGATGGTGAGGTTTTCACCGGGCCGGTCGAAGACAGTATCGAGGGGCATGTAACTTTCTCCTACCCGGCAATCTACCAGGGGCGGGAAGTGACCGGGGTGCGGCTCTGGTTTGAAAAAGGCAAGGTGGTGAAAGCCTCTGCGGAAAAGAACGAGGCATTCCTGCTCAAGACGCTCGATACGGACGCGGGGAGTCGCAACGTGGGCGAGTTCGCCATCGGTACCAACGAGGGTATCACGAAGTTCACGCGGGAAATCCTGTTCGATGAGAAAATAGGCGGCACAATCCACATGGCACTGGGTTCCGGCTACCCGGAGACGGGCAGTAAGAACGAATCAGCCATCCACTGGGATATGGTCTGCGACCTGCGTGATAGCGGTGAAATCTGGGTGGACGATACCCTGCTCCATAAAAACGGGAAGCTCGCGGTGAAGTTTCAGAATGTGTAAGGTGGCACAGGCGTCCCCGCCTGTGTGCTCTTACTGAACGCCACCGCGATGCCCGCCAGAATCAGCAACCCGCCGATTATCTCCACCAACCTGGGTACCTCCCCCAGTATCGACCATGCCAGCAAAGTCGCACCCACCGGCTCACCGAGCACCGCCACCGTCACAATTGTCGCCGGCATATATTTCAGCGCCCAGTTGAGAGACGTATGCCCCACAAGTTGCGGTACCAGCGCCAGCAGTATGAACATCAGGTACGTCGTTCCGGAATAGCCCTGTAGCTTTTGACCGGTAATTAAAACCGCCGCCATAAGAAAGACCGCTGCGGATAAATACGTCAGAAAGATGTAGCTCAACAAGCCCGTATTCTGTCTCAGCCTGCGTCCGATGAGCATGTATCCTGATACTGCCAGCGCGCCGCCGAGTGAAAGGATGCTCCCCAGCAGTGAGTTCACACCTATCTGCCAGCTGGCATACCCGATTATAATAGCGCCGGCAACGCTGATGGCGATTCCACCGATGATACGCACCGTCAGTTTTTCCCGGAAAAGTAGATACGAAGCGATGGCGACAAATATCGGGCTGGCGGTGACCAGCACCACCGAGCTTGCCACCGATGTGAAATCCAGAGAGGCAATCCACAGAGAGAAATGTAGGGCAAGGAATGCGCCGGACGCCACCGCGAGCCAGACCTGTCGCCGGTCTAAACCGCGCAGTTCGTCACGCGCTTTTATCCATGCCACTGGCGCCAACACCAATGCCGCTATAGATAACCGGTAAGCGGCAATAACCAGAGGTGGCGCTTCTGCCAGTCGGATAAAAACCGCGGCAAAAGCCACGGAGACCACCCCTGTTGCCAGCACCAGGTAGGATTTACTCATCTGTGTGTACATTTTGGAGATGTAGAAGCTATCTGTCAAGCCTGGCGGATAATATTGCGTTTTCACGGTTTTGCGTGTCACTTTTCTTTTTTTCGGTGGGTTACGCTTCTCGATCGCATCGAGAGACTAACCCACCCTACAATCTGCTCCTTACATTATTATCAAGAAAACAATGCCTTTTCCTTGCGGATTTTTGGTGGGTTACGCTTCGATTGCATGGAGAGACTAACCCACCAAATATTTGTTGTAGGGGCGGGGCTTGACCCCGCCAGGGGCGACTGTCCGAAAATTGCCTGGATTGTCGGGTCAAGCCCGACAATGACAAAGAGGGATGTTGGATTCCAGCTTTTGCTGGAATCCAACATCCACAAAACTGTCATACCAGCCCTCCGTAGGCGGGTAAACTCCGGCTGGTATCCAGAGGAGAACAACGCTCTATAATAGTAAAATCATTTTCAGACAACCTGCGAGGGCCGCCCCCACAAAAACGGTTTTTATTGGTGCCGGGTTGATGATATTAGAATTTACTGTTTAATATCATTCTTGTCCAAAATCGGTTTGCTCCTCAAGCCTATCCGAGTACTACTGTATCTGCCGACATAACACCACCACCTTTGTCATACCAGCCCTTCGTCAAGCTCAGGATAAACTCCGGCTGGTATCCAGAGTTAAACCGCATTGCTTTTCAGTATCTGGCAGTGCTTTTTCTAACTACAACCACCCTCACCCCTTCGGCTTCGCTCAGGGCAAGCTCTTGCCCTCTCCCTTTGAATCGAAGGAGAGGGAATAATAGAAAGAGGATTGCATCTCCGACTTGTC
>JAUYDN010000153.1 GCA_030691775.1 Dehalococcoidia bacterium | reverse complement strand
ATAGAGGGTAAGGAAGCAGTAAAAGAAAACTTCGATTTTGTGAAAAGAAACGCCCTTCATTATCTGTGATCGTCGGTTACACATTCCATCGATTTGTTAAGTCAGGATGGTCAATTGACATTACCGCCCATGATAGCCTTACGGACGAGGGGGTAACCCTGGGGCAGGGAAAGCTGATTTGAGGAAAGTATTATGGGCACGTACATATCTAAATCAAGCCACTTATAGCTAAGAAACTTACGTACGAACTTGCAAAAGACTTGGCTAGGAATTTGCAGAAAATTACAATGGGCATTAAGGCTAAAGATTGCGACTCTTTGACTGGCAGTTTGCCATACCGGTTCACCTGGCAATTTCCTACTATCGTTTACCTCTTAAATCAAGTGTGAGTAAACCTAAGCTCATGTACTGTAAGAAATCATCTAAATGGCGACTGCGTAGAGGGCGTTTTTGTTACCACGATTAACCTTGTCAGACGGAGAAGGAAATGAGAGAATTCAGATTGAGGACCCGAGGAGCTAGGTCGGCAGTGAGAGGAAATATAGATAGCTCGTACGAACTTATAGATTCCTATTGGGATGTACAGGATAATGTGCACCAGTTTAATTATGACCTTAAATTTGAAGCCGAATTATGCTCACGGTTGAACCAATTCCGGTCCTGGTACTATATTCCAGAGCTAGACGAATTTGGGCCAAGTCAGTTCGTAGGCTATAAATGGATGAGCGCTGCTGAGTACAAAGAAGGGTACCTGAATGGTGAGGCAACCGAACGGGTCCTTTGGAAATTTTTTCGGCCTGTACAACGTTCCAATCCTTTGCGAGAAGAATTGGAAGCCAAGCTGTTCGACCTGTGTAGACGCTATGGCAAAAGACCGAACAAGGCGCATCGGATAAACATCCCCAGGCAGTGGTCTGGATAGCTGGCTTAGCCTCCTTCTTGGCAAGCATAGAGCGGTTTTTTGAGCATAAACGGTCTAGTCTTTTCATGATACAGGCGACCAAATAGCTATTGTCTGGGCGAAGCCAAGCTCATGGTGGGGGTAACCCCGAGCGAGTCACGTTCGTTTTGCTTAAATGCCGCTGGCACGTACATAGCTGCCGCGGCCCTACTATAGTTAGTATCCCTAGCTTCGACTCCTACAAACTCCTACAGGTGGACCCACAAGAGTTATGCGTAGTGGTGTAAATCGTTACGGGTGGTGACTGTGGCCTTCACCTACACACAAATGACAATATTGTTGGGTAAGCTAGTTCCTCGGGAAGCCATGGTTACCCGTTCATCTATCTTGAACATCGTTTTCTTCTATTTTTCCGGGCAACGTTTGAAATCAAATTCTTGCGTTATCCGTATCTATACAGGGGGGGACCCCTCCCCCTCGACCAGCCATGATTTGGAGGGAGAAAGCTACTGCTATGACCGGGTAAACCATATATGGTAAACGACAGGGTAAACGGTGTGGTAAACCATATGGTAAACCATGTGGGCCTTCTAAAAAGTTAGCCTTAACCAGGCAATAATGCCGGGCACAAGGAACAGGAGAGAACGGTCAGCCAATAATGGAAAACTACAATCCTTACCTCTGGCTGAACACAGACATTGTCACTAGGCTGTGAAACCGTACGGCTCAACGCTGAATCACTGGATTAACAGTAGCTGAATCGCTTTGTCAACGCCTAACTGAGGACTCAAACGGGCCACCCTCACCGCATCTCTGACGTCCTGACTCCGCTCTGCCAGCCGGTCTGCTATCTCTTCGGCAAGGTCAGGATTTATACCTTCACGGCGCACCAGTACCCCTTTAACCACCGCCCGGTACTGCGCAGCATCGTAGGGTTTCAATTTCCGGATGGCAAATCTCGACTTAAGTTCCGGAGATAGTTTTGAAACCTGATTCGTCGCTGCCGCCACCTTGATGGCGACGGTGACATCAAGACTTCTACCTTTCTTGGCCCGCATCAACCTGCCGCCTTCCATCAAGCTGAGCAATGCTGCTGTGTCAGCGGCATTCATCTTGTCCAGCTCGTCTATGAGTAGGAGTTGGGGCTCGCGTTCTGCCACTAAGTCCCAAAGCCCCGCTTTGCTTGTCGCTGAGCCAACAAGCCATATGGCCTGTTCACGGTAAGTACGCTCAATGTCCCAGAGAAACAGGGACTTGGCTAGAGCCGGTGGTCCAGCCAGTAACACATGTACGGGCTTTTCCGCAATAAGTACCGCCCTTAACAGCTCTTTGACATCTTCATGGCCTATGATATCTTCAAAAATGTCATCCGGTGGCATAAGTATCCTATCTGGGGCCTTTTCCTGCATCTCTACAGGCTTGGTCAATTCCCTTACCTGCTCGCGACCCAGTTCGGTAAGTAACAATCCTCTGTAGCTATTCGAGCGGAATTTCTCTTCCACCAGCCCTTGTAAAATCAGGTTGTTTAGAGTGGCTGGTGGAACCCGGACGTCACTCCAACTCCACCCTAGGCTGAACTCGCTAGGGTCATGAGTTTCCTCGTATTTAAGAGCGCCGACCAAGGCGTCCTTTTGCTGATCATTAAGATTCACGTTTTCCGCCTCCTTATGCTATTATAGTGTAGAAACCTCCGCTTGCACATAAAGTGGAGTTTCTAATGCAAGAATCACTTCAGCCTGTTGACGTTTGGTGAGTACGGGGTTTCACCAAATCTATAACGAACTTGACTGTCAATAGTGCACTTCCCCTTGCGAAAGGGAGAGGTTCAGGTTTTCGGAGTCCATCTTATTATGAGACTCTCAGTAAAAGTAAAAACCGGTACCTGGCGGACAAGCCAATCGGAACTTGCACCTGCAATGCTATCATAAGACCAGGACTGAACTTTAAGGGCTTGAAGGCTGGCAGGTAGAGAGTTTTGAGTTTTGCACTGTGGTTTTGCGCTTTGACTTTTAAGCTTTGAGTTGTCAGCAACCCTGAGGTAATAGCGTGCATCATATTTTAATTGTGGGTAGACCCGGCGAAGAGTTGAGCCGGCTTGTTTCTGAACTGGGCAGGAACGGCTTCGATTGTGCCACGGCAAACACCGCGGATGGAATGCTGGCGCAATGCAACAAACAACCGCCCGACCTGCTCCTGGTGGAAACGGGTTCCATACCGGACGTGGACCAGCTCTGCCGTATCCTGCATGAGGAGAAAGATACGCCGGTGCTGGCGCTTACTTCGCTGGATATGGCGCTCAACCTGGATGGGACTGCGGACGATTTTGTCGCCAGACCCTTAAACGCGCGTGAAGTCGTCACCCGCGCTAAACGTCTCCTGCACAAACATGGCAGAGCCGGCAAAAGCGAACAAATCAAGGTGGGCAACCTGGTTATCGACACGGCTGAATATGAAGTCTACGTCGACGGGCGGCCAATCTCGCTGACCTATAAAGAGTATGAGCTGTTAAGGTTCCTCGCCACGCACCCGGGCCGCGTCTTTACCCGCGATACGTTACTCAACCGTGTGTGGGGTGACGATTATTTTGGCGGCGACCGCACGGTAGATGTGCACATCCGTCGACTGCGTGGCAAGATTGAAGACCAGACACACATATATATCGAGACAGTAAGGAATATCGGCTACAGGTTCATCAAACAAGACCGGTAGCTTCTGCCTGCCCTCTTCCCCTAAATATCAAGTATCAACTACCAACCGCCAAACAATGTCTAAAGTTCAATAGCTGAAAAAGATTCTTCGCGCGCACTCCGCAATTTCAGATAAGCGTCTCCTCTTGGCGCTCAGAATGACAATTAGAGTTTAGTGTTTAGAGTTTAGTGTTTAGTGTTTAGTGTTTAGAGTTTAGTGTTTAGAGTTACCATTCCTTGAACCGGTTGGTAATTGGGAGTCTTCTATCCCGTCCGAAGGCGCGGGCGGTAATTTTAACACCGGGAGGAGCTTGCCGGCGCTTATATTCGCTCATATCCACCAGCTTCGCTGTCTTCTGCACCGAAGTCTTATCAAACCCCAGCGCGATAATCTGCTCAACGGACTTGTCATCTTCTACGTATGCCGTTAGCACCGGGTCGAGCACCTCGTACGGGGGCAAACTGTCCGAATCTTTCTGGTCGGGACGCAGTTCCGCCGAGGGTGGCTTGGTGAAGATAGCTTCCGGTATCATCGGGTAGCCAGCGAGCTGGTTACGGTGCCGGGCGATTTTATAGACCAGTGTCTTGGGCACGTCTTTGATGACGGCGAAACCACCCGCCATATCGCCATAGAGGGTAGTGTAACCGGTTGCCATTTCACTCTTATTTCCGGTGGTCAATACCAGCCAGCCGAATTTATTGGAGAGCGCCATAAGCAGGTTACCGCGGATGCGCGCCTGGATGTTCTCTTCCGTAATGTCCGATTTGGTACCGGCACAGGGTTCGGCAAGCGTATCCAGGTAGGCTTTATATACTGTTTCGATGGGGATGGTGAGGAGTCTGATTTTCATGTTTTCCGCCAGCTGTCGGGCATCGGTTTTGCTGTGTTCGGAGGAAAACCGGGATGGCATAGAAACGCCGATGACATTGTCTTCACCCAGCGCATCGACGGCAATGGACGCTACGATGGCGGAATCGATTCCGCCGGAAAGCCCGATGACCACTTTCTTGAAACCGTTTTTACGGATGTAATCCCCCGTACCCAGCACCAGTGCTTTATACACCTCCGCCGGCAGGTCGAGGAGGGCCGGCACCTGTGGCGCTACCGACGGCCGGGGAGTGAGCGTTCCTTCGGAAACGACCACGGTGGACTGCCGCCATTCCTTTTGTTCCGCCAGCAAGGTCTCTTTACGGCGGCGAGGGTCGTGCAGGCGAGCACGGAACACAGGTTCTACATCCAGGTCGGCGATAACAAGGTCTTCCTCGAACTGTTTCCCGCGGGCGATAAGCCTGCCCTGCTCATCCATGATAAAGCTGTGCCCATCGAAGACGAGCTCGTCCTGCCCGCCGACGGCATTGGTGTAGGTGAAGATAGCCACGGTATCCGAGGCACGGGTAGCAATCATCCGTTCGCGGTAGGCGCCTTTACCCGTGTTATAAGGAGATGAACTGATATTGACGATGACCTCGGCGCCCGCATAGGCTTGAACGGTGGCAGGACCAGCCTCGTACCAGATATCTTCACAAATGGTAACGCCGATATTGACGCCGCCAATCACGTAGACCGGGCATTCATTCCCGGCGCGGAAATAGCGGTTTTCATCGAAAACGCCATAGTTGGGCAGGTAAATCTTGTGATAAATACCTGCGATTTTGCCATCGTGGAGGACAGCCGCGGCATTATAGATATCACCGTCGGCATCAACGAAACCGGTGATTACCGTAATGCCTTTGGAAGCTTGCGCGATTTTCTGGAGCGAATCAAGGTTCGCCTGTATGAATTGAGGTTTGAACAGCAGGTCTTCCGGAGGATAGCCACAAACGGCAAGTTCCGGGAGCGTAATGATGTCCGCGCCCGCGGTCCGGGCGGCATCAACCGCTCCCAGAATCTTCTTTACGTTGCCGTCAAAATCGCCGACGGTGGTATTAATCTGCGCCAGGGCAATTCTAAGGCGGCGCATCGAATACCTCCTGTGGCTTTCAGCTTACCACCTCTTTACAGAATCGGCAAGTACTTCTCGATTTCGTATTTGGTCACATGTATCCGGTAGCGGTCCCACTCTATCTTCTTGTTCTCGATAAAGGCATTGAAGACGTGGTCGCCCAGTGCCTCTTTTACCAGCTTGCTTTTCTCGGTGAGCTGGAGTGCTTCAGCGAGGCTCGATGGTAAAGTCTTGATTCCGCGAGCGGCGCGTTGCGCCTCAGTCATTTCGTAGACGTTTTCCTCCACTGGCTCCGGCGGTTCCAATCCATCTTCGATGCCCTTAAGTCCAGCCGCCAGCATGACGCTGAAACACAGGTAAGGGTTGCAGGCAGGGTCGGGTGAGCGTAGCTCGATGCGAGTTGCCTTCTCCCGTCCGGGGCGATATTCCGGCACGCGGATAAGGTCACTGCGGTTGCGTTTTGCCCAGGACAGGTAGACCGGCGCTTCGTAACCCGGAACGAGACGTTTATATGAGTTGACCCACTGGTTGTTAATAGCCGTGATTTCCGGTGCATACTTGAGCAGGCCGGCTACGTAGCTCCGTGCGACTTTAGACAGGTAATATTTACCCTTCGGGTCGAAGAAGGCGTTCCTATCGCCCTTAAAGAGCGACTGGTGCACATGCATGCCACTGCCGTTGATGCCAAAGACCGGCTTGGGCATAAACGTGGCATAGACGCCATTGTTGATTGCCACCTGTTTGACCACGAGACGGTAGGTCATTACGCTATCCGCCATGGTCAGCGCGTCGGTGTAACGCATGTCGATTTCGTGCTGGCTGGGTGCGACCTCGTGGTGGGAATACTCGACGCCGATACCCATCTGTTCCAGGGTGAGCACAGTCTCGCGCCTTAAATCCGTGGCGGCATCCAGCGGCGTCAGGTCGAAATACCCTCCGGAATCCAGAAATTCCGTTCCTGCTGAGTCTTTGAAATAAAAATACTCCAGCTCGGGGCCGACGTAATAGGTGTAGCCCAGGTCGGCCGCTTTCTTCAGGTTCTTCTTCAGGACAAGGCGCGGGTCCCCCTCGAACGGCTCGCCGCCGGGTTTGAGCACATCGCAGAACATCCGGGCGACGGCATTGTGCTCACGGGGACGCCATGGGAGAATCTGGAAGGTATCCGGGTCCGGCATGGCGACCATATCGCTTTCATCGATGCGGGCAAACCCTTCGATCGACGAACCGTCGAAGCCCATCCCCTCTTCCAGGGCGCCTTCAAGCTCCTCGACAGTAATGGCAAAGCTTTTTAGTATTCCCAGGATGTCAGTAAACCACAGGCGGATAAACTTGACATCGTTTTCCTTCGCCATTTTGAGAACATACTCTTTGCTCTCATCTTTCTTTCTGGCTGGCATAATTCCTCCTTACTTTATTTTCTGCTAAACGGCGTTGCCGCCGGTATCGCCAGTGCGGATACGGATGGCGTTTTCCACGGGGATGATAAATATTTTACCATCGCCAATCTCTCCCGTCCGTGTGCTACGAACAATGGCGTTGACTACGGATGAAAGGTCTTCATCCAGTACCACGACCTCTAACTTTAGCTTTGGCAGAAAATCAACCCGGTATTCCTTCGCACCCCATTTTAAAGGTATTCCCTTTTGTTTACCACGCCCGATGACCTCGGTGACGGTCATTCCGAAATAGCCCAGTTCCTCCAGCGATTTTTTCACAGGCTCCAGCTTTTCTTCACGAATTATCGCTTCGATTTTTTTCATCTCAACGGACCTCCGTAAGCACGCTCACCGTGCTGAGATATATCAAGCCCCACCGATTCTTCGTTGCTGGTTACGCGTAGTCCGATGGTAATATTAACCAGCTTACCGAGAATCCACGTCATTACGAAGGCAAACGCCCAAACAGCAATAACGGCGATGAACTGGTACAGGAGCTGTCGCGGGTTACCGTACAGCAGTCCGTTCCTACCGGCGGCATTGACCGCTACGGTTGAGAATATCCCGGTCGCCAGCGCTCCCCATGTGCCACCCATCCCGTGGCAAGCCCAGACATCCAGCGATTCGTCTACCCCCATTTTAGCCCTTAGCCACATGGAATAATAGCAGACAAGCGCCGCACCAGCACCGATGGGTATTCCCATGATTGGTTGAACAAACCCGGCGGCTGGCGTGATTGCCACGAGTCCGACCACTGCCCCGGTGACGACACCCAGCAACGACGGCCGCCGGTAAAACCAGGATATAAACATCCAGACCAGTGCCGCGGTGGCGGCGGAAATATTGGTGGCAACGAAGGCGCTGGTGGCGAGTCCGCCCGATGTCAGGGCACTTCCGGCATTAAATCCGAACCAGCCAAACCAGAGGATACCGGCGCCCAGAGCTACCAGCGGGATATTGCCAGGCTCCATAGGTTCCTTTTCCTTGAAGCCTTTCCTGGGACCGAGTAAAAGCGCCAGTGAAAGAGCTGAGATTCCGGCCGCGATATGTACAACCGTACCACCGGCGAAATCCAGCGCTCCCAGCTTTGCCAGCCAGCCGCCACTACCCCACACCCAGTGTGCTACCGGAACATAAACCAGGGTGAACCAGAGGCTCGAAAAAAGTATGAGCGCGCTGAACTTGATGCGTTCCACGACCGCCCCGGTGATGAGCGCCACGGTAATGACCGCAAACATCGCCTGGAATACCATGAAAGCGAGGTGGGGGATGGTGGTAGCGTAGACGGACGATGGTTCCTGTCCCACGCTCTTCAGTCCGATGAAATCAAATCCGCCGATAATACCCGCGGTATCCGACCCGAAGCTCAAGCTGTAGCCGTACAGGACCCAGAGCACGCCGATAAGACCCAGGCAAGCGAAGCTCATCATGATGGTGGAAAGAAAATTCTTACGCCTGACCATCCCGCCGTAAAAGAAGGCGAGACCCGGCGTCATTACCAGTACCATCGCTGACGAAATCAGCACCCAGGCTGTGTCCGCATAATTTACCGTCACGCACCGCCTCCTTTCAGGCTAATGTCTTTACTTTAACGGGAAAATGTTTCAGATATATTTCATATGCGTTGCCAGGTTAAAACTCAAATATCAAAGGTTAAAACCATTAGTAAAAAGCCAAAACCTGCCTACGGCTGGTAGAGGACAGGTATATTTGCGGGAATTGTACTCAGTAAGTTTTAAATGTCGGCTTTATTATTAGTGTAGTGTCTCCGAAATAACTTGACAATTACACATGGAGTGTGGTGCCACGGACGAAATATGAAAATGATGGTTGCAAAGGGTGGGAAAGCAAGATGACTGCCAACTTGCACAAGGGAGTTGAGAGGGGCGTCAG
>JAUYDN010000141.1 GCA_030691775.1 Dehalococcoidia bacterium | reverse complement strand
CACAGCTTCCAGCACCGCCCGTACAATCTGCGGGACAAAGTGCGTTGGCGAAACGAGGTTGATGTTGTGGCACCCGAGGTCATTCTGCAGGAAAAGCATTTTCACCGCGAGGGAGCGGGCATCCATTTCCTTACCGTTCATGGCACGCGGGTTTTGCGATATCTGGTAGTTCTGGCAATAGACACAGCGCATGGTGCAGTTCCCGAAGAAAATAGTGCCCGAACCTCTCTCGCCGGAAACGGGCGGTTCTTCACCGTGGTGGTCGCACACCGCGCAAACGATTGATTGCGGCCCGGAGCGGCAGAAACCTATTTCCCCTTCGAGGCGGTTTACATGGCACAGGTGCGGGCAGAGGTCACAGTCCGCTAACCGCGATTCCAGCAAATCAGCGCGGGTTTGCAGTTCACCGGAACGGTATAAAGCAAGATAGGAGGGTTGTAAAAACGAATGGCTCATCTAACAGTATTTTACGATATTCACAGGCAACAGCGGAATGTCATCATACTGACCCGGAATCAAGGGGTATACTCTCATTCTGGACTCCCGCTCCCGTATCGGAGTCCCGACTGAATCGGGATGGCGATGAAGTCGCTCATACGGGACAGGCTTCGCGGGAATGACAAATTGGGGCAGGACGTGCCTATTTCCCAGGTAGTGACGACAGCCGCTGTATCGCATCCCCAATCCTCTCCAGGCACCGTTCCCGTCCCAGCACCGCCATCATCTGGAAGAGGGGTGGGGTGGCTGTTTCGCCGCTCACCGCCGTCCGCAAAGCCCCGAAAAGCTGTCCCGCTTTTATCCCCAGCTCCTCTGTCAGCGGGCGCAACAGGGCTTCCAGCGATTGCTCATCGAAGGCAGGCAGTTTCTCCAGCCGTTCCTTCGCCACCAGGAGTGCCTGCCGGGTGGTTTCCGCCGTCATCCCTTTGCCGATGAGCAGGTTGGCATCATAATCGAGCTTATCGGTGAAGAAATAGCGGGTCAGTCCCGGCACTTCGAAAAGTATTTTGGCACGCTCTTGCACCAGCGGCAGTACCCGGCGCACATAGTCGTTGGGGAGAGCAATATCCGGAAACGCCTTTTTCAGGAACGGCAGACACCGTTGTGCAAAATCCTCCGGGGTCAGTTTGCGGATGTAAACGCCGTTCATCCATTTGAGCTTTTCATGGTTGAAGACGGCTGCGGTCTTGCTAACCCGCTCCAGGGTAAAATAGCGGATAAGCTCTTCGCGGGTCATGATTTCAGTCTTATCGTCCAGAGACCAGCCCAGCAATGCCAGAAAGTTGACCATTGCCTCCGGCAGGTAGCCCTGTTCCCGGTACTCCAGCACGGAGGTAGCGCCGTGCCGCTTACCCAACTTGCTCCTGTCCGGGCCGATTAACATCGGCAGGTGGGCGAAAAGCGGCGGTGTCCAGCCGAGCGCGTTATATATCAGAATGTGGCGTGGCGTACTGGAAAGCCATTCCTCGGCGCGTAAAACGTGTGTGACCTCCATAAAGTGGTCGTCGACGACGTTAGCCAGGTGATAGGTAGGGAAACCATCGGTCTTCAACAGGATGAGGTCGTCGATAGTGTTGTTTTCAAAGCTGATGTTACCCCAGATTTCATCGTGGAAGCGGGTCTGCCCGTAGAGGGGGACCTTGAAACGGACCACCGGCTTGATGCCCTTTCTTTCCTCGGTTTCCCCTTGTTCGGGGGTCAGGTTGCGGCAACGGCGGTCGTAGCCCGGCGGGAGCTTACGGCTGGTCTGCTCGGCGCGCATGGCTTCGAGGCGCTCCTCAGTACAATAGCAGTGATAGGCGTGCCCGCTTTCCACCAACTCCCTGGCATACTTGTGATAGAGGTCGAGCCGGTCCGATTGAAAATACGGTCCGTAATTACCTCCAACCTCGGGTCCCTCGTCCCAGTCCATGCCGAGATAGCGCAGACCTTCGAGGATTTTTTCTACACTACCCTCGACTTTGCGCTCCACGTCCGTATCTTCGATACGCAGGATGAAAACGCCGTGGTTGTGCCGCGCAAACAGCCAGCCGAACAACGCAGAATGGGCATTGCCGATGTGGGGTTCGCCGGTGGGGCTGGGTGCGAACCGGGTGCGGACTTTATCCGTCAAGAGGCTCTCCCCTGGGGACTGACCCGCCAGGCGGTAAGCTCTTTACGGGTGGGGATACGGACGACGAATGTCTCCGCCACCTTATCGTGGATGCCCTGGCGCCGGCCGTCAAAAGCCATCCAGAAGAACCCGATGAGCAGTGTCATGACGGAGATGATGTAGCCGCAGAAGCGCAGGAAAGCTCCGCCCCAGCCGATAGGTGAGCCATCGAAGCGGGTAACTTTCACCCTGAAGACCATCTTGCCGGGTGTCTGACCGCGCCACGCCCAGAACCCGACGAAGTAAAACACCAATACCAGTAAGAAAATAAGGGAACGGAGCCACCACAGGGAAACCGTGGTGATACCTTCTTCTATCATCTGTTGCGTCAACCCCGCCCATGGCAGACCGGACGCCAGGTTCCATAAGCCGGTCATCAGGTAGTTCAGACCCCACAAAATACCGCCATCGATAATTATGGCGCCGAGCCTGAGCCAGAACCCGGCGTAATCAACCGTATAGCTTTCTCTTACGTGCAGATGATGTTGCATGGTTATACTCCGCATATAATTTAATCCACTTTTCAACAAATTCTATCACACTTGCCCTATCTCTTTCAGCGCCCGTTCCAGTTCGGGTGGTAAAGCTGCGGTAAATTCCACATATTCCCCGGTTAAGGGCAAACGGAAACCGAGCTTGTGCGCGTGCAGGAATTGTCGGGACAAAAACGGCGACTTCACGCCGTAAGTGGCGTCTCCCACCACCGGGTAGCCGATAGCGGAAAGGTGGACGCGTATCTGGTGGGTGCGTCCTGTCTCCGGCATCACTTCCAGGTAGGTGTAATCATCCAGGTAGCGCAGGACTTTATAACGGGTGCGCGCCTGCCTGCCACGGCTCTCCGCCGCCACCGCCATCTTCTTCCTATCGCCCGTGTCCCGCCCGATGTGCGCCTCGATGATACCCTCTGCCGGTGTGAGCCGTCCTCTCACCAGCGCCAGGTAGACCTTGGTTACGGTATGCCCTTTGAACTGCGCGGCAAGTGTTTCGTGCGCCGCCGGGTTTTTGGCGACGACCATCACACCGGAGGTGTCTTTATCCAGCCGGTGTACGATTCCGGGTCGTTCCGTCCCGCCCGGTATATTTTTCAGGCGAGCGAGGATGGCATTGACCAGCGTGTGTTCGGGGTTGCCGGGGGCGGGGTGAACGGTCATACCCGCCGGCTTGTCCACCACGAGAATATCCTCGTCTTCATACAGGATAGGGATGGGGATATCTTCAGCGATGAGGTGGCTGGGAGCAGGGGGTGGTATGCGGACCCGCACTTGAGCGCCGGCGGCGAGCCTGTAGCTGGCTTTCTGGAGTTGGCCGTTGACGGTGACCAGTCCCTCTTCAATTAGCTTCTGCGCCTGCGTGCGTGATAGCTCCGGGCACTTTTCGCTAAGGTATTTATCAAGTCTGGCGCCCGGCTGGTCAACGGTATAATGGAGGTTATTAGCTGTTTCTAACATGACGCGACAAAGACAAGTTCCATAGTTCAGTAACTGGTTTACCGGTCTCTTCAAGGCATAACTCTAAAACTTCCCGAAGGTTCTCGCCAAGTTCGCCGAGAGTTACCCCCTGGGTATGAGCGCCCGGGAGCCCGGGTACAATTCCCACATACAACTTTGTCTCCGCGTCATATTCGACATATGCAGTAAAGGTTTTCACTTTCCATAACCTCCTCCCTGCTTCTACGGTACGGATAGTCCTTTTTTCAGCCGGACGATAAGCCACCCGTCAATTACCTCGGCGAGATTGCGTCGGCAATCCTCCGGTGTCTCATCTGTCGCCCACACGCCTTCGAGTCCAGGTACCTCGCTATAGTAAGGTTCGCCATTCTTGATTATCTCGAATCTGGCTCTGCGCAAAGCCTCATTTATATACTCCGTAATCATTGTTCAACCTTCGTCGTTTGATTGCCATTATACATTGAGGAGGAACGCTGGACAAGTAACGCTTTAGAGGGTACGCCAAGAATTTTATTACGATTTACTGGCTCTTTTCCTTGAGCGCCAAACGGAGGATGGAGATGGCAAGCATGACCGCGCCGATTGAGATACCGGCATCGGCCGCGTTGAACGCGGGCCAGAATCCGGGGTCGATGAAATCCGTCACCATCCCGAAGCGAAGTCTATCGATAAGGTTGCCGGTCGTGCCGCCGATAATCAAGCTGTAAGCAATCTGGTTCCACTTCGTGACCAGGTAAGGGAGCCGGCGGTAAATAATAAATCCCAGGCACAGAAAGACTACCAGCCCGGTGCCTGCGAGGATAGCCAGAACTGTATTTTGCCCCTGAAATAACCCGAAGGCGGCACCGGTATTGTTGATATGAACAATACGTATAAAACCAAACCGGGTGATTTCCTGCCCCGGCGGATAGTTATTTATCCAGGCTTTGGTAAGCTGGTCGATAGTCAGGTGGGCAAGAACCGTGAAAACAATGACAAGACTGCGGGTATCGGTAAACAGGTTACCTGGTTTTTGCATTCTTTGCCTGGAGTATTTTACAGCTCATGCATCGCTTTGCCTGGGGTAGGGCGTCCAGGCGCGCCGGCTCGATTGGTTTACCGCACGTTTCACACTTACCGTAAGTTCCTGCCGCGATTTTGCCGAGTGCAACCTCGACGTCAACCAGCTGGACTTTAATTCCTTGCTCAAGAGCCAGACGGCGTTCCAGCTCCAGACTTTCAGTGGCTTCTTCTTCTCGCTTGCCAAAAGGACTACCCTCGCGCCGCTCCCCTGAAGGCCGCCCGAGCACCATAAGTTGGTCGAGCTCAGCGAGCAACTTCTTTTTATCACCCTCTAACCTGACGCGCACTTTCGCGATATCAACCGGCACGTTACCCTGCCCCTTTTACCTGACCTGAAATTCCTGTGGTTAAGCTATTATACTCAAGCCCTTTTAGCATAGCAACAACTGCATAATAATACAACCGACGTCAACGCTGACAGTCGGTCGTCTCTTATCTACGTTATTTTAACGGGGATTGACTTTTTTAGCAATAGCGTCGCCACAAAATAGTCCCGTGGGGAAATTGACCGCCAACTTACAGAAAACGAGCTGCCTTGTGTGCTGCCAGTACTATCAGAATAACGTATTTCCGGTTACCGTTTCTTCCGGTTTTTCGTGCCACGCTTTGCTTCTTCCCAGAGCTGGTTTTGCTCGTCGAATGATAGCTTTTTGAAATCCAGGTCCCGCTGGCGGCAGAGCTCTTCCATATACTGGAACCGGCGCGCAAATTTACGGTTGGCTTCTCTCAACGCAACTTCGAGGTCGATTTCCTGGCGGCGGGCAATGTTCGCCAGGGTAAAAAGCAGGTCGCCGAACTCCTCTTTTTTCTTTTCCGCCGTCTCTGCCCCTGTCAACTCCCCGACCTCCTCCGCCAGTTTTTCGATGACACCCCGGTCATCTTCCCAGTCGAAGCCGACCTGCGCCACCCGGTGCTGGATTTCCTGGCTGTGGCTGAGAGCGGGCAGGTCTTTCGGCACGCCGGTAATGACCGATTTCTCCGTGCCTTTCTCTTCCTGTTTTAATACCTCCCAGTTATGGACGATTTCAGACACGTCGGCGACCTTCCGCTGGCCGAAAACGTGCGGGTGCCGGTGAATAAGCTTTTTATTGATTGCCGCGATGACGTTGCCCAGCTTGAATTCACCCGCCTCCTCGGCGATACGCGCTTGCAGGACGATATGAAGCAAAAGGTCGCCGAGCTCCTCGCGCAGTTTGTTTACATCGGCTTCATCGAGGGCTTCCAGCACCTCATAGCATTCCTGTAAAAACGTTTCACGGAGCGATTGATGCGTTTGCGCTTTATCCCAGGGACAGCCTTCGGGTCCGCGCAGGCGGGCGATAACCTTCTCCAGTGCCGTAAAGCGGCTCAGGTCTTTTGGTAGTTCCAACTCATCTCCTCTACTCTCCGGGCAGGCTCGCTCCCAATAGCTGGCGTTGACCCCGCAGGAATTCTCCGGAGCTCATGACACGTTTCCCTTCCATTTGCACCCGCATAATACCCAGTATGCCCCGCCCCGTTGCCACCCCGAAAGCAATCTCACCTGTCAGCGGCACTATCTGACCGGGGTTCCCAGCGCCATCCGGCAAGACCGCCGCCTCGATAATTTTTAGCTGTTTGCCCTGCCAGCTGGTGTAGCTTCCGGGCCAGGGCTGGTAGGCACGCACCCGGCGCCAGATTTCAAGCGCAGGCTTTGTCCAGTCGATTTCTCCGTCTTCTTTTTTAATCATATTTGTATAGCTTGCCTCAGCTCCGTCCTGTTGCCGGGGGATAACCTGCCCCTGTATCCAGCGGGGTAGAATCTCCACGAGCAAGTGCGCCCCTATGCGGGACAGTTTTTCAGTGAGCGTGCCGGCTGTGTCCCAATCGCTTACCGGCGTTTGCGCCCGGGCAAGGATAGGACCCGTATCCACGCCCGTGTCCAGCTTCATGATGCTTACTCCCGTGAAAACATCCCCGTTAAGAATCGCGGCCGGCACCGGCGCTACACCCCGGTGCTTCGGGAGCAGGGAAGGGTGGATATTGAGACAGCCGTGAGGGGGCAGTTCCAGCACTGTGCGGGATAAAATCTGCCCGAAGGCGGCCACAACGATAACATCCGGCTTCAACTCCGCCAGTTTTGCCCTTTCTTCCGGTGGTTTCAAGTTCGCGGGCTGGCGGACCGGTAGTCCTAATTTTAGAGCGGTGATTTTCACCGGAGGCGGCGCTGTCGCCCGACCCCGCCCCGCCTCCCGGTCCGGCTGGGTATAGACCGCCACTACTTCTAAACCGTTCAGAACAAGGTATTCGAGCGGTGCAACGGCAAACTCCGGCGTGCCCATAAAGACGATGCGCATTAACTGCCTCCAGCTAACCGCATTTTATCATCTGGAGGGTAACCTAACAATATTCTTTCCTGATGATAAACAAAATTGTACTGCATGACTTTGGAGTTAAAGTAGTGGAGTGTCTCAATAACAGCTTTACAATTCTGAATAAAAGATGCCCGTTCTTACACAGCGCCTCATCCCCTTGCCCCTTCTCTGCGGAGAAGGGGAAGAACTATTTTGAGAGGGGCGTCAGCCCCTCTCAACTCCCTTGTGCAAGCTGGCAGTCATCTTGCTTTCCCACCCTTTGCAACCATCATTTTCATATTTCGTCCGTGGCACCACACTCCATGTGTAATTGTCAGGTTATTTCGGAGACACTACAGTAGATAGTATCGGTCTGGTACTGTAAGTACCACATAAAACCGTGACAGAAAGGCTCGCAATTGACTTTTCAAAGCCGTCTGGCATACTCAATCTGGCAAGGAGAGAAGTGGTAAAAGGTGAAGTCTGACAGAGCGTTCGCTTAAGAACGAACGAGTTTTTTAACGTCAAAAACTACCAGAAGTAATTGCCAGAGCCTTTGCTTTCCTGTAGCAAAGGGGATTATCCTTAATATCGTTGCTTGTTCTCACCAGAACCGCAAGTAATTTTCACCAGGCCGTAAAGCTGTGGGGTAGGTATTTTTGTGTCTGTGGGGGTTTATGGCTTGGATTTAGGATTCTAACACATGAAACTACGGTCTGCCCAGGAAATCTGGGAAACCGCTCTGGGCCAGCTTCAGGTTGAAGTAAATAAAGCGAATTTCGCTACCTGGTTTAAAAAGACTACCGGTATCGACTTCCGGGACGGGCGATTCGAAATCGGCGTGCCCAACACCTTTATCGCCGAATACCTGGAAAAAAACCAGCGCAGTCTGATTGAGAGAGTATTAACCGGTATCCTCCGCGATAATGTCCGGTTGGAATTCCGTGTCGCCGATGCCGGCGCCAGAATCATTAGCGACCGAACGCCTTTACCCCTCTTCAACCCCCGATATACATTCGATTCTTTCATCGTGGGAAATTCCAACAACCTCGCCTTTGCCGCCGCAACTAAAGTTGCGGAAAATCCGGGGCAGAACTTCAACCCGCTCTATCTCCACGGCGGCTCCGGTCTCGGCAAGACCCACCTGCTCCACGCCATTGGCAACTATGCGATTACAAGAAACTTTCACGTGCTTTGCGTCAGCGCGGAACAGTACACCAACGAGCTGGTCACCTCCATCCGCGAAAAGACCACGGACGATTTCCGCCGCAAGTTCCGCACGGTCGATATCCTCCTGCTGGATGACGTCCAGTTTTTCGGGGGCAAGGAACAGACCGAAGAGAATTTCTTCCACACCTTCAACGAACTCCACGCCGCTAACCACCAGATTGTCGTCACCAGTGACCGCGTACCGCAAGCTTTACCAGCCCTCAAGGAACGCTTACGTAGCCGCCTGGAGTGGGGGCTGGTAGCCGACCTCCAGCCACCCGATTTTGAAACACGACTCAACGTACTCAAGGCAAAGGCAGAACGAGAACGCGTTGACGTTACTGCGGAAGTGCTGGAATTCATCGCTCTGCAGATAAAAGAGAACATACGGGCGCTGGAAGGTGCCTTGAACCGTGTTATTGCATATGCTAAACTCCTCCGTACCGCCATTACCCCGGACATGGCGGCACGCGCCATCGATGATATCGCCAGCAAACAACCACGGTTGCCGCCGGTTACCCTAGAGCTTATCGTGGAGATGGTCGCTGGAGCATTCCAGGTCTCCCTTTCCGACCTCAGGGGCAGACGCCGGGATGACACCACCGCAACCGCCCGCCAGGCGGCAATGTACCTTATGCGCGAGGAGACAGAGTGTTCACTGGCAGACATCGGCAGACAACTGGGCGGGCGCAGTCCCGCAACCATCAGCTACGCCTGTGGAAAAATAACCGAGTCTCTCAACAACGACCCGCACCTGCGGCGACAGCTGTTCAACATCCAGCAGAAACTACACGCTCAACGAAACATTTAACGATTATATCCCCACCGTCCGTTTTCAACGCCACCCCGTTTTTTTTTATAACCCACGGCACTTTTCGATAACCCCCGCTGACCGCAGAATCATCGACCCCACCGCGGCAAAATCTTCAAGCCAGGTTCAACGTTTGACGAGCGTGCGCTGACATTAGTATAAATAATATCTCATATCCTTTAGAATAAAAGAAGTAACAAGAGGAGTTAGCTAGTTATTTAACCTTTAAAAAGAGGGGGGGGGTACTTGCTGAGAGTTGACAGGATAGTAAGCTGTGAATTTCTTTATTGAAAAGAGCAAGCACCGGATGATAGCCGAGAACATCCGGGAAGCATTGAAAATTGTGAGGCAATAGATGTTCGATATCGTCCGTATAAAAATTAGTGGAGGCAAAGGTGGGGATGGCGCCATCACTTTCCGGCGGGAAAAGTACGTTCCGTTCGGCGGACCGGATGGGGGAGATGGAGGGAAGGGTGGAGATGTTGTTCTGGTGGCTGACCCGGCGGTGACCGGTTTTAAGGAGTTCCGGTCGGGAGGCTGGTACCTGGCAGGAGACGGACTTGCGGGAGCCAGGCAGAAGAAATTCGGCAAATATGGTGCAGACCTGGATATAAAAGTGCCGTTGGGCACTATCGTTTATGATGTAACCGAAGAGGGCCAGGTCTATCTCGTCGACCTGACCGCTCCCGGCGACCGGGTGACAGTTGCCACGGGTGGTAAAGGCGGTTGGGGTAACGTGCACTATGCCACGTCCACTAACCAGACCCCGCGGCTCGCCCAGGCGGGAGAAGAGGGCGAGCAGAAGACATTGGTCATGGAACTGCGGTTGATTGCGGATGTGGGTATTATCGGCTATCCTAATGTTGGCAAGTCTTCGCTACTTGCGGCTGTATCTGCCGCTAAACCCAAGATAGCCGATTATCCGTTTACCACCAGGGAACCCGAGCTCGGGGTGGTGGAAGTCGGCGATGAGACCTTCGTAATCGCCGAGATTCCCGGCCTGCTCGAGGGGGCGCACCAGGGGCGCGGGCTGGGACATGAATTTCTCCGCCACAGCACCCGGACGCGGGTCTTCGTACACCTCGTCAATGGCGCTTCTCAATCACCGGTGGAAGACATGGTGAAGGTGAACAACGAGCTGTTTCTTTACGACCCATCGCTGGGAAAGAAACCACAGTTGGTCGCTATAAACAAGATAGACCTGCCTGAAGTACACGTGAAAATAAATGAGCTTAAAAAGGAGTTCGATGCGGCAGGTGTTACGGTACAGTTTGTATCGGCATTGACAGGGTCAGGCGTGAAGGAACTGGTGAGGACCATCAACGACCTGTTGAAAAAGAACGCGGTTGTAAAGAAACATGAAGAAACGAAAATCTTCAGACCCCAGCCGAAACGACCTGCCGCTGAAGTAAGTAAGGAAGACAGCGTTTTTGTAGTTTATGCTCTTGACATCGAAAGGGTGGTGGCGCGGGTAGATATAACCAACCCTACCGTCCGCTTGCAGGTGCATGGGTTCCTGATACGCAAGGGAATCGGGCGGCTGTTGAAGAACGCTGGAATCAAGGGAGGCGACAAGATACGCTGTGGTGACACCGAGTGGGAATGGTGAGAAAACAAAGGTAGGGGTGCTCGGGGGCACGTTCGACCCGGTGCACAACGGGCACCTGGCAATCGCGGAAGAAACCCGGTGCCGGCTCGAGCTTGACGATGTTATATTTGTGCCCGCGGGTAAGCCATGGATGAAAGCCGCCAAGCCGATAACACCCGCCGCGCACCGTATCGCCATGGTGCGCCTTGCCATCTCCCGGAAACCGTGCTACCGGCTATCCACAATCGAAGTTGATATGGCGGGTCCCTCTTACACCGTTGATACGCTGGAAACACTCCACTATGAGTACCGAGGACGGGCTGAGTTCTATTTCATCATGGGATGGGACAACCTGCCGGAACTGGTGCGCTGGAAAAACCCACCGCGGATAATCGAGCTTGCTTGCCTGGTGGCACTGCCCCGCCCCGGCTCCTCCCTCCCCGACCTCGCCGCTATCGAAGAAAAAATACCCGGTCTGCTAAAGCGCGTCATCATTGTTGAAATGCCGCTGGTGAACATCAGCGCCACGGATATCCGCGAGCGGGTGCGCGAAGGACTGCCCATCGGGGAAATGGTCCCGAAAGAGGTGGAGTGGTATATCAGGGAGAAGGGGTTGTACCGGGATTAGAACCAGTCGTGGATATGGTATGTAGGGACACGGCATGCCGTGTCCTCAACGAACGTGAAGAACGTTTTTTTCGAAGGGAATGACGAGCAACGTGTATCACACATCCAGGTTTTTAACGTTCTTGGCGTTTGCCTGGATAAAAGCCTTACGCGGCGGCACTTCGTCACCCATCAGCATCCGGAAGACCTGGTCGGCTTTCACCGCATCCTCCACCGCAACCTCGAGCAGGGTGCGGGTGGCGGGGTTCATCGTGGTCTCCCATAACTGCTCCGCGTTCATCTCGCCTAAGCCCTTGTAACGCTGGATATCCATCTTCCGTTCTTTGATGCCGGAGAGTAGCTGTTCTTTCTCCTGTTCGGTGTAGACCCAATGCTCTGTCTTGTTTGTCTTGATGCGGTAGAGCGGCGGCTGGGCGATAAACAGGTGCTTTTCGTTGATGAGCCTGACCATATGCCGGAAGAAGAAGGTCAGCAACAACGTGCGGATGTGGGAACCGTCTACATCGGCATCCGTCATCAGGATGACCTTGTTATAGCGCAAGCGGGTGGGGTCGAAATCATCATCGATGCCGGCGCCTATGGCGGTAATAATGGCGCGGATTTCCGTCACCCCGAGCATCTTGTCAGGTGAGGCTCTCTCCACGTTCAGAATTTTGCCGCGGAGAGGTAGAATCGCCTGGAAACGCCGCTCTCTCCCCTGCTTGGCGGAACCGCCGGCGGAATCGCCCTCTACCAGGTATAGCTCGCAAAGATTCGGGTCCTTTTCGGAACAGTCCGCCAGCTTGCCGGGCAGGGTGCCGGAATCGAGGCTATTTTTCCGCACAACCAGCTCGCGGGCTTTGCGGGCGGCTTCCCGGGCGCGGGCGGAGAGCAAACACTTATCGAGAATACCCCGGGCGTCATCCGGGTGCTCTTCCAGGTACAACGCCAGTTCTTCGCTGACGACGCTATCTACGGCGCTCTTGGCTTCGGCATTTCCAAGCTTGCCCTTGGTCTGGCCTTCGAACTGCGGCTCGGAGATTTTCACGCTAACTACGGCTGTCAAACCCTCGCGGACATCGTCGCCGCTGAGGTTGGGGTCGCCCTCTTTGAGCAGTTTGACTTTGCGGGCGTAATCGTTAAACACGCGGGTCAATGCCGACCGGAAACCGGTCAGATGCGTACCGCCATCGACGGTATTGATACAGTTGGCAAAGCTGAAAATAGACTCGTTGAAACCGTCATTGTACTGGAGCGCCGCCTCGACGATGATACCGTTCGAGGGTTTGGAGATAAAGATAGGCATCTTGTGGATTGGCTTCCGGCCGCGGTTCAACTGCCTGACGAAGCTATTGATGCCGCCCTCGAAGTAAAAAGTGAGTTCGCGGTCATGCCGGGCATCGCGGAAAAATATTTCCAGTCCGCGGTTCAGGTATGCAACTTCACGCAGGCGCTCGGTAAGCGTATCGAAATCATACCGGGTGTTGCCGAAGATTTCCTCATCGTCGAGGAAGGTCGTGATGGTGCCCGTGCCTTCGGCTTTGCCGATGATTCTTACATCCTCTTTAGGTATGCCACGTTCGTATTCCTGGTAATAGAGTGTATCGTTGCGTTTTACGGTTACCGTCAACCTGGATGAGAGTGCATTTACGACCGAGGCGCCCACGCCGTGCAGACCGCCGGAGACCTGGTAGATTTTCCCCCCGAACTTAGCGCCAGCGTGCAGTACGGTCATCACCGTTTCCAGGGCGGACTTGCCGGTGGCGGGATGGATTTCCACGGGGATGCCGCGGCCGTTATCTTCCACGGTCACCGAGTTGTCTTCGTTTATAACCACCTTGATGAGTGTGCAAAAGCCCGCCATTGCCTCGTCGACGCTGTTATAGACGATTTCATAGACGAGGTGGTGCAAGCCACGCTGGTCGGTACTGCCGATGTACATTCCCGGCCGGCGGCGGACAGCTTCACGCCCACCGAGCACCTGGATGGAGGTAGCGTTATAATCATCAACCCCGTTGTGGTTGTTATTGTTATGGTTTTGCATGATGGAAGGCCGGTCTTGAATCATGGTTAAATGGCACTCCCGAACGATGAGCAAAAGTGCGAACTGCGAGGCTCGATGAGGACAAATCGGTCTGCCTGTTGCGGAAGTCTATGTAAAAGGAGCACTTCTGCTCTCATTATGTTTACATTATACCATACTTCAGCTTCAAATGGAAGCTGGGAAGGAGGGAAATTTGTACTGGTTTTTCCAGCGGGTTACGGTCGATGATGCACGAAACATAGATTTAATATAACAGTAATAATCAGGAAATGTTGATTCCCTATGATGAAAATATGTAAACCCAATACAGGAGGATAACATGGAAATCGTATTTGCCCTGGTCGCGTTCGTCGGTCTCTTCGGTGTCTGGGTGGTCGTCCCGACCATCGTCCGCAAGCGCCATGCCGTGGCACACCAGGAAGAAGAGCTGATGGAATAGCAGTAATCGCTGACAGCCATTACACAAAAAGGAGAGTCTCGATGTTACGTTCAAATCCGCCCTTCCCGATACGCCGCGTCGTCACCATGCTGATGGTGATGGCAATTATCGGCACCCTGATATTCGGTGTGCCGGCAATCGTACAGGCCGCCGACCCCACCGGTGGTGATACCCTGAAAGCGAATCCGAGTGCCGGTCTCAATATGGCGTGGACTCTGCTCACGGGGTTCCTCGTCTGGTTCATGCAGTTGGGTTTCGCCTTCCTCGGCGCCGGTCTCATCCGGTCCAAGAACAATGTCAACTACTGGACCAAGAGCTTTATGGATTTCTGCATTTCTTCGCTGGCTTTCTGGGCGTTCGGTTTTGCCATCATGTTCGGCGGCTCTAAATTGTTCCCCGGACTGGATAACGGCAATAGCTTTATCGGGTTTAGCGGATTTTTCCTCAGCGGCGCCAGCTATGACGTCTCCACGATAATGATGTGGTTCTTCCAGATGGTCTTCGCGGCAACCGCCTGCACCATTGTCGCCGGCGCGGTGGCGGAGCGGATGAAGATAACTGCTTACCTGGCGTACAGCTTCATTATCGGCGCGCTCATTTACCCGGTCTACGGTAAATGGGTTTGGGGCGGCGGCTGGTTGAGCACACTCGCCATCGGTGATGCCGTCGGTGCCAGGGATTTCGCCGGTTCCGGCGTGGTGCACATGGTTGGCGGTCTGGCAGCCCTTATCGGTGCCTGGATGGTCGGCCCGAGAATCGGTAAGTTCAATAAAGATGGCACGCCTAACGTCATTAAAGGGCACAACCTGCCGTATGTCGTCATCGGTACGTTTATCCTGTTCTTCGGATGGTTCGGGTTCAATACAGGGAGTACGCTGGCGGCTAACGACCTGCGCATCTCGATAATTGCGGTCAATACCTTCCTGGCAGGGGTGACCGGTGCCATAGTCGCCCTATACTGGACCTTCGTCAAGACTGGAAAGATGGATATTGTCATGGCGTGTAACGGCACCCTGGTTGGCCTGGTTGCGGTTACCGCGCCCGTCGCTTACATTGCTCCTTGGGCGGCCGTCGTTATCGGCGCTACCGCTGTGCCGGTGATGATGTTTACAGCCAACTTCGTGGAGCGGGTGCTTAAGGTCGACGATGCTGTCGGCGCGGTACCGGTGCACCTGGGTGGCGGACTTTGGGGCTTGCTGATGGTCGGCATTTTCGCCGATGGCACGTACCAGGGCGTCACAGGGCTTATCGGCGGCACTGCCAGCCAGCTAGTCTTACAAATCATCGATATTGCGGCGGTCTTTGCCTGGGTGGCTCCTACCGCTTTCCTTACCTTCTGGTTCATTAAAAAGACGATGGGTCTGCGGGCGAGCCGGAAAGAGGAACTGCAGGGGCTGGATATACCTGAGCATGGTATAGAGGCATACCCGCCGGAACAGGAAGCGGTTCCGGCTTCAGCTCCAGCCAGCGAATAACGGATAGAGGCATCCGCGAAACTAAAGCATATGTAGGAAAAACCCCCTTCAGTCCCCCTTTACGAAAGTGGGGAAATTGTATCCTCTCCCTTCGTAAAGAGCCTGCCCCGTATGAGCGACTTCATCGCCATCCCGATTCAGTCGGGACAAGATACGGGGGAGATTGTGAGGGTTTTCAGTTGTTTCGCGGGAAGCTCGGATAGTCATTCTTTTACAAACGGGGAGGCGGTGATAGAGTCACTACCCCCGTTTTTGTTTTACTAACCTGCCGAGAAGGAACACCTGGCAAATACAACTTAACGTTACCTAGAAAATGGTCTATCTTGTCATTCTGGAGGAGTCCCGATCCTCCTGTACTTTATCGGGACGACGAAGAATGACACCTCCATTTTCATTGTTCGTGGGTGGCGCCACGGCGCCATGATAGATTGGACGTAAAAGCTGAAGGCTTATTGCTAACAGCTAAATGCCGGAGTGGTCGTAGGGGTGGGGAGGCTATCTCAAAAGCGCTGCCAGTTCCTTCAAACCGACCGTAATTTGTTTTGAGCTCGCCATATCGCGGAGAATAGCCGTGCCTGTCCGTACCTCGTCATCACCGATAATGACGGTTTTGGGGATTTTCAGGTTGTTTGCCTGGCGGAGTTGCGCTTTTAGACTTTTGGCAGAGGTAGCCATAAGCACGGGGATATCACCCCGCCGCAGTTGCCCTGCCAGTATGATTGCTTCTGTGCGTGCCGTCTCCCCGATGTAGGCGATAAATGCCTGTGGAGAAGGCAGTGGCGGCACGGTAACCCCCTCTTTCTTGAGGTTTATAATAATGCGTTCGATGCCGATAGCATAGCCGGTGCCGGGTGTCGGTTTGCCGCCCAGTGTCTCGATCAGCCCGTCATACCTGCCGCCGCCGCAGATGGTGCTCTGGGCTTCGTGGTCCTGGGGCTGGATTTCAAAGACAGTGCGGGTATAATAATCAAGTCCGCGCACCAGGTTATGGTTCACCTCGAACGGGATGTTGAGCAAGCCCAGGTATTCCTGGAGCTTCTGGAAGTGCTCGGCGCATTCCGGGCAGAGGTTATCGATGCTTCTCGGCGCTTTTGCGGCAATGCTTTGACATGCCGGTTGCTTGCAGTCCAGCAGGCGCAAGACATTCCGCTCCAACCGTGCTTTACAGTCGGCACAGGATTCATCGATGCGGGCGCTGAAGTATTTACGCAATAGCTCCAGGTAAGCCGGGCGGCACTGAGGACAGCCGATGCTGTTGATGAATAGTAAGAGTTTTTCCAGACCCAGGGAAACCAGGAACCGCCATGCCATATCGATGACCTCGGCGTCCAGTGAGGCATCCGCCTCGCCGAGAGCTTCCGCACCGAACTGGTAGTGTTGACGGTAACGTCCGGCCTGGGGCCGTTCATAGCGGAAGATGGGCGAGAAATAGAAGAGCTTGACGGGCTGGGGCAGGTTATTGAAACCGTGCTCCAGGTAGGCACGGCAGACGGATGGTGTGCCCTCCGGTTTAAGTGTCAGGCTGTTGCCACTGCGGTCATCGAACGTATACATCTCTTTCTGGACGATGTCCGTCGTCTCGCCGGTGCCTTTGATGAAGAGCCGGGTGTCTTCGAACATCGGCGGGTCGATGCGCTCGTAGCCATAGAGCTGGCAGATGCGGGCGGCTTTCTGCTCCACGTACCGCCAGTAAGGTTGCTCTTCCGGTAGTATATCCTGCGTGCCGCGGGGAGCTGTGTACAAGGTTGTTTACTCCTGTCTAAAGGCTAGGATACTGTAAACGGGGGAGGGTTGTAAAGAATGGAGCGTGGGAGCGCAGGGTGGGTAGAAAACTGATTTATCAGCGTGAAACCCACCGTTTATTCAAGACCATCGGGGATTTGGTGGGTTACGCTTCCCGATTTTATCGGGCGACAAACCCACCCTACGATTCTGCCTTTCGTGTCACCGGTCCTCCTTAGTCCTTCGGTAACACTAATTTTAAGGCAATAACCCCTCCCCTGGTAACTTTTATTATGAGTCAATGCGTCAAGTTGAAAACCTTTGCAAGATGTTATAAGCTATTGCCGTGTATGCAGGAATAGCCAATGCTCCGGAAATCGTACGTGAATATCACGATAGATTTGCGTCTGAATATCCTTTGATCTTCGCTGATTGGTGGAGTTCGGTTCACTGGCACGGAATAGTTTTAGACATCCTCTCTCGCACAGAGTTACGCAAAACAAGAAGAAGCTGGCACGCAATATCGCCGAAATTGAAATGCGAGAGACGATATTCGGTCAATATCCGTTAAGTTGATGAGAGCAAATGCTGTTGAAAAAATCCACGCGTGGACGAAACGCCGTGACATCAGCCTGTGTTTATCCATTATGTTCTTGCTGTTGAGCGGTAGTACTTTCACGGGAGGTTGTAGAATGGACTCGTATGATGTTGTTAAACCCGGTGATTATCAATACACTCTCAAGTGGCAGAATATGGAACGGACATATACTGTCCATCTACCTTCGAGTTATGACGGTAAAAAACCTATGCCCCTTGTGGTAGTGTTCCATGGGGGTGGGGGCAACGCATCAGCGGCAATCAGGACCACAGAATTCAATCTCAAAGCGGATGAGGCTGGCTTTATTGTTTCGTATCCGGACGGCACTCGTCCGCGGATGGATGAACCGTACAGCTTCCGTACCAATCCCCAGACGTGGAATGAAGGCTCGGGAAGGTTCGATTCCGGTGCGAAAAACATCGATGATGTCGGCTTTGTGAATGTCATGCTGGACGAAATTGAGGCTAAATTCAACGTCGATACCAGGCGGTTGTACGCCACGGGTTTTTCCAACGGTGCCTCAATGACCTATTATGCCGGGGTACACCTGGCACACCGTTTCGCAGCGATTGCTCCGGTTGCCGGTCACCTGTGGCTAGAGGAATTCAAGCTTTCGCGTCCCGTACCCATGGTCTATATTATCGGACTGGACGACCCGCTTAATCCGCCTGCCGGCGGTATGGTAACGACATTGGGAAGAACTCAATTCAAGCCTTCGTTCTATGAAGAGGTGAGACGCTGGGCGTTAGCAATCGGCTGTAATCTGACACCGGAAACAGTGCTTGACAGTAACGGAGTAAAAACAATCCGGTATCCCGATGGTAAGGACGGGACAGAGGTTATTTTCTATACGGTGGAAGGGCTGGGACACTGCTGGCCCGGCGGAAAGGAGTTGTTGCCGGAATCGCTGGTAGGCAAAACTTCGGACAAGTTGAAGGCTGTTGATGTTATATGGGATTTCTTTGTAAAGCACCCGATGAAATGACGGATTGTGACAGAGCAGAGAATTGATTGAAGTTACTAGAGAGCCTATCTCGAAATAGAGTATCTGGAGGGGATTTGGTGGGTTACGCTTCCCGAATTATTTCGGGCGACTAACCCACCCTACGATTCTACTCCCTCGTATTTTCCAGGGAGTTATTGCACGCAAGAAACCCACCGTTTATTCAAGACCATCGGGGATTTGGTGGGTTACGCTTCCCGAATTATTTCGGGCGACTAACCCACCCTACAGAACTCTCATTCCTATCCAATTAGAATTTACCCCCTTCTTGCGCTATACTTAACTTACGAAACTACCCATCCTCAATTCACGGATTACGGACATTTTGTTTCCTCCCCGGGGTAAAGGGGCGGGGATTTGACTATTGGTTATTGGGATTTGGAATTTTCTCCATGACTGTCAACGAGCTAATCGAAAAGGCGCAGGCGTATCTTCCGCAGGAGAAGGTCGCCCTCATTGAGCGTGCCTATGAATTCGCGCGGGAAGCCCACGAGGGACAGGTACGCAAATCGGGCGAACCTTATATCGAACATCCGCTCCAGGTAGCCCTTATCCTTGTCGAGCTTCAACTCGATGCCAGTTCTCTGGCATCTGCCCTCCTCCATGACGTCGAGGAAAACAGCGACATCCCTAATAGCGTCATCGCCGAGAAATTCGGGCAGGAAATCGCCAAACTTGTCGATGCCACCACCAAACTCGGTAAGATATCCCTGCAGACGAAGGAAGAGCCGGCAAAACGGGGTGGCGCCCTCGCCGGCGCCGGGCAGGCAGAGAACCTGCGTAAGATGCTCGTAGCAATGGCGGAAGACCTGAGAGTCGTCTTCATCAAGCTCGCGGACCGTCTCCACAATATGCGCACTCTTCACCCCCTTACCCCGGAGCAACAGCAGAGAATCTCCCGCGAGACAATTGAGATTTACGCGCCTCTGGCGCACCGTCTCGGTATCTGGGAGCTTAAATGGCAGTTGGAAGACCTCTCCTTCCGCTACCTCGAGCCGGAAAAGTACCGCGAGATTGCCACCCATCTTGCCAGCAAACGCATCGACCGCGAGACTTTCGTCGACGGGGTGACCAAACAGCTGACCGCGGAGTGCGAAAAAATCGGTCTCAAGGCGGAAGTTACCGGGCGCGCCAAGCACATTTACAGCATCTATCAAAAGATGGAAAAGTATGTCCAGATGGGCAAGGACTTCGATGACATCCACGACCTGCTTGCCCTCCGTGTAATCGTAGATACCGTCCCCGATTGCTACACCGCTCTCGGTATCGTCCACAACCTCTGGCATCCCCTGCCCGAGCACTTCGATGACTACATCGCCAACCCCAAGATGAATGGCTACCAATCGCTCCATACCACCGTGATGTGCGAACGCACCATGCCGCTGGAGGTCCAGATACGTACCCGTGAAATGCACCACATGGCGGAATACGGTTTTGCCGTCCACTGGCACTATAAAGAGGGCGGAAAAAAGGACATGGGCTTCGAGGCAGGCATCGGGTGGTTACGTCAACTCGTGGACTGGCACCGGGAGCTGAGCGGGGCGGAAGAGTTCCTGGAATCGGTGCGGACGGATGTGTTCGGCGACCAGGTGTTTGTCTACACACCCAAGGGTGAAGTGAAAGACCTGCCGAAGGGGGCGACACCGCTCGATTTCGCCTACCGCGTCCACACCGAGCTGGGGAACCGCTGTATCGGCACTAAGGTAAACGGGCGGCTGGTGTCTCTGAACCACCAGCTCAAGAATGGCGATATCGTGGAGATTCTGACGAGCAAAAGTCCCCGCGCCCCCAGCCGCGACTGGCTGAACCCGGAGCTGGGTTTCATTAAGACCACGCACGCCCGTACCAAGATACGCCAGTGGTTCACAAAGCAGGAAAAGACCGAAAACATCGAACGCGGCCGGGAAATCCTGGAGAAGTTCATGCGCAATCTCGGTATCAAGTTCACCGAGCGTACCCGTATCGCTTCCCTGTTCAGCTACGATACCATCGATGAGTTTTACGCCGCGCTCGGTTATGGCGGCGTCACCACTCAACAAATTGCGGCGAAACTGGCGCCAACGGAAGAGCCCGAGGTGAATATCCCGGAAACCGCCGCGCCCGTCAAGCGTTCAACGTCAGCCATCAAGGTGCTGGGTGTCGGTGATATGCTCACCAACCTGGCGCAATGTTGCAATCCGGTGCCCGGAGATGCGATAATCGGATTTGTGACCCGCAGTCGCGGTGTCAGTATCCACCGCAAGGACTGCACGAACATTGTCAACGAGGAAGAGCGGGAAAGGATTGTACCCGTCCAGTGGGGCCGCGGTGACCGCACCTACCCGGTAAGCGTCGCGGTGGAGGCGTGGGACAGGGTGGGGCTTGCCCGGGACATCACGGCGATGGTTGCCGCGGAAAAGGTGAACATCGCCAGCATGACGGTCTCCAACCGCGAGGACCAGAAGACCAATTTCTTACTCAACATCGAGATTGCGGACCTTTCCCAGCTGAGCCGGCTGGTGGGGAGGATTGAAGGGGTCAAAGGGGTCATTAATGTCGCCCGGACTGGAGAGGGCGCGCCGGCGAAATCAAGCTCCCAGCAGTAAATAGAAATAGTCTTAGCAGGAGGTTAAGTTGCCAAATATAGCATCATCGATACGCCAGGTCAGGACCGACAAGCGGCGTACCCTGCGCAATAAGAACATTCGCTCGCGCGTCAAGACCGATATCACCAAGGCGGACAAGCTCATCACTGCAGGCAAATTTGAGGAAGCGAAGCAAGCGGTCACCTTAGCGGTCAGAGAGCTCGACAAGGCGGCGGTGAAAGGGATTCTACACCAGAATAACGCCTCGCGGCGGAAGTCACGGCTGGTTGCCAGGTTGAACAAAGCAACAAAGCCATCTGCTTAGCCGGAGCGCGTATCCACGCAAAAGAATTTAGAGGGGCTTGTTTTAAAACAAGCCCCTTTTTTGTGTTTAACCGCGGCTTGTACACGAACACCTTATTGCACCAAAAGAGTCGTCATCGAGGTCTACGGTGTCATTGCGAACATAGTGAAGCAATCTCAGGGTGGCGGGGTGGTCGTCTTAGATTCCCGCTCGAAGCCTGCCCCGCACTGGATGCGGTGGCGGGAATGACAGACTGGGCGCGGTTTTTGTACTTCGTGGTGCTGGTGCAATCGGTATGAAAGATTCTGACCAGCCGGGACACTTGCTGAATTTTGAGAACCAACCAATCGGTTATTGGCGGTTTCCCCGTTCAGCTCCCCTTGATATAGTCCTTGATATTCGGGTTTTTCTGGAGCGCCGCCAGCGCCGTGGGGGTGAATTTAACGGCGATTATCAGGCCGAGTGCTATCGACCATACCACCATCGTCCCGGAGTGCATGCTCAGCCAGGCGATGAAAGGCAGTGCCAGCAGTCCGATGCCGTTGGAGAGGGCGATATTCCGTGTAATCAGTAACGGCATCGCGATGAACGCGGCGAAAATCGCCAGCTCTTTTGTATAACCGTAAACGGGC
Organism: Dehalococcoidia bacterium; assembly: GCA_030691775.1. Lineage (GTDB taxonomy): Bacteria > Chloroflexota > Dehalococcoidia > Dehalococcoidales > Fen-1064 > JAURWL01. Next base: position 12,939 of record JAUYDN010000141.1, on the reverse strand, counting down.
AGAATTAATACCAACGTCCCCACGGTGGCGCCCATTCCCTTGCCACCGCTGAACTTAAGCCAGGGCATCCAGTTGTGACCCATCACCGCCCCAAGCGCCGACATCAACACGTAGGGTTTATCGAGATGCATGGTGTAGTGCGTGATAGCCACCGCAAGCGCGCCCTTGCCCACATCGAAAACCGCCACCGCGATGGCGGGCAGGATGCCGGCTTCTTTGAACGTGTTCAGTCCGCCGATATTGCCGCCGCCGAGTTTACGGATATCCTTGCCGGTTATCCACCTGGTGAAGAGATATGCCGATGGGAATGAGCCGAGGAAATACCCGGTGAGTATCGCAATTAAGCCCGAGACAAACGCGTTGACAACCAAGTCAGCCTCCGGTGACTATTTTTCAGGATAGACCGGTGTGCACCACGAAGTGTATTTCGTGTTTTTGTTCACAATGACGTCTGCGTAGAGCTTCTGTAACTTTTTGGTAACGGGTCCGATTTCACCATCGGTGATTTTACGCCTATCGATTTCCCCCACCGGCGTGATATGAGCGGCGGTGCCCGTGAGGAAGATTTCCTCCGCGTCATAAAGCTCGATGCGGTCGACATGACGCTCGATGGTATCGATGCCGAGTTCGTTTTTAGCGAGCTTCATCACTGTGTCGCGCGTGATGCCGATGAGGATGCCGTCGGTGCTGGGTGGGGTGACCAGCTTGCCACCCTTGACCAGGAAGATGTTCTCCCCGCTCCCCTCCGCCACGTAGCCATCGGCGTTGAGCATGATTGCCTCATCGAACCCGCCGGAGACGGCTTCGGTCTTGGCGAGGGCATTAGTCACATAAAGTCCGGTCAGCTTCTGCCGGGGGATTTCCTTGGGGAAGCGCCAGGACGAGACCACACAGCGGGCACGGTCGGTATCGAGGTAAGGTCCCCAGGGGAAAACAAAAGCGAAGAAATCAGATTCCAGGTTGTGGAGGCGCACGCCCAGGGTCTCACTGCTCTTGTAAGCCACGGGACGCACATAAACATCCTCTTCGAAAGCGCTCGTCTGCGCCACTTTGACGGTGATTTCACATAACTCATCGATGGTGTAAGGCAGTTCGATGTTCAGGATATGACAGCCGTTGCGCATCCGCTCGTAATGTTCCTTGAGACGGAAGAGGTAGAGCTGGCGGTGCGTTTTGTTCCAGTTACCGCGAATGCCCTCGAAGACGCCCGTGCCGTAGTGCATGAAGTTGGTCATGACATTGATATTCGCCTGCTCCAATGGCACGTACTTCTTTTTGAGATAGGCGTATGATGGCATAGCAAAACTCCTCGGTTTAATTGGGCACTATTATAGCTATAGCCAGGTATAAAAGCAAGAGAGGACCGCGAAGGTAAGGTTAAGAGGCTATTTCCTTTCTGGTTTCACTGCCTTCTCAGCGGGTTCTTTCTTAGCCTCAGGTTCTTTACCTTCAGCCTCTTCGCCTTCTGCCGGCACCGCTTCTTCAGCCTCAGCCTTCGGTTTCTCCGGTGCAAGCTCCTCGATGCGAACCGCGATTCTCGCCACGACCACATTCGGGTCATTGAGTATAGTCACTTCTTTGGGGACCTGTATATCTTTGACCCGTATCATCTGGTCGGCGGTGACCAGTACGGAAACGTCAACAGAAACCGAGCTAGGGATGCTGGCGGGCAACGCCTGAACAGAAAGCTGGTTTAGCTCCTGCACGAGGGTATTGCCCTTCGTTTTTGCCGCAACCGATTCGCCCATGAAGATGATGGGGACATCGACCCTGATGTTTTCCGTCAGCTGGACCTGGTAGAAGTCTACGTGAAGGATGTCGCCTTTAATGGTGTCTACCTGCACTTCCCGCACCATTACCGTCCGGGGAGCCTTTTCATCGCCAATAAGCAGATTGACGAGCCGGGTGCGTCCGGCTTCCGCCAGGGTGCGTTTGAGGGTGGCGGTATCCACCTGAATCGTCACCGATTCTACTTTGGGACCAAAAAGGTGCGCGGGGGTAACACCGTTACGCCGTAGCTCCTTTACTTTCTTACCTTCTATGGTACGTTTGCTGACTTTTAGCTCAAGGGTAGTCATTATTGAATCCTCCGTGAATGGTAGCGCTTACCGTAAATAATGCAACAAACTATATTATGCCATAATTTAGCGATCTCAACAATTGCGCTGGCGTGGATATACTATTCTCCGCTGTGTTCTCCCGAAGTTTGGCGCATCATATGGGCCGCAGTATATTGCTCGGTGATACCTTCAAATTTTTACATACCTACCCAGTACTAAAAGACCATCCCTTTATCACCTAACTTTCTCATTGGCGGGACGTTTATATTATTAGACAATATGAGAGGAGGTGCCGTGGTGTTGAGAGAGATTTATCGCCGGCTGACGTTCCGCCTGAGATGGCTGGTAATGTCCGAGCGTGAACGTTACGCCCTGTTATGGTCCCGGACGAGAGCTAATTGGTAGATAGCTCCGACCCCCTCGGTCAAAGCCCCAGAATGTGGATAAAACAAACACCCCCTGCCCCCACCATGTGTGCCAATCCGTTTCTGGGGCTTTGATTTATCTGCCGTTCGCCTGCTTGACCGCGCATCTGCCACAGAATCTCCGCGAGTTGCCCCAGCCCTGTCGGCCCGATGGGGTGCCCCATGGAAATCAGTCCCCCACTGCTGTTCACCGGGATGCGTCCCGTAATCTCGGTCGCTCCGCTCTCAATTAACCTGCCGCCCTCGCCCATGGCGCACAGTCCCAGTGCCTCGTAGTACAGTATTTCCTCGATTGTCGCCGCGTCGTGCACTTCCACCATATCCAGGTCTTCCGGTCCCAGCCCTGCCATCTCATAGGCTTTGTATGCGGTGACCTGCGTGAGTTCGACGAGCGGGTCGGCACCGGTATAACCCGTGCATGCCGAAGCGAGCACCCCGGGGCATGGCTTTGAATTGAAGCGTGGTGCAATCTCGGCGGCGCAGAGAATGACCGCCGCCCCACCCTCGTCCCATGGACAGCAGTGGAGCACGGTCAATGGCTCGGCGACCATCCGCGCCCTATGTACCTCTTCCAGCGTCACCGGCGTCTGGAAATGCGCGTAGGGATTGAAGCTGGCGTTACGGTGGCTTTTCACGGAGACCATCGCCAGCTGGTCGATGGTGGTGCCATACCTTGCCATATGTTCCCGTGCGCGCTGGGCAAAACCACGCATCATCCCGGTATTGATTGGCGCCTTGACTACCGGTTGCTTATCTTCAGATGAAGTCGTTTCCCGGTAGGAGCGTAACTTGTCCACCCCGATGGCGATGGCGACATCATGCGCACCGGCGGCGACGGCGAGATAAGCCTCGCGGAAGGCGGCATTACCGCTCGCCGAGGCGTTTTCTACGTTGGTCATGGTGATACCGGTGGCGCCCATCATCCCGGCGATGATATGCCCGGCGGCATTGGGCAGGTTGGTATTGGCGCAGTACCCCACCTCGATGTCCTGCCACTCCAGGCCGGAATCTTCCAGCGCACGCTGGCAGGCAGTGACGCCCATATCCACATAAGGTACTTCCGGGTAGATGCCATAGCGGTATAAGCCCGCACCGAGGACGACTACTTCGCGCGAAGGTCTTTTTTCACCCACAATTTCTCCCCATCGGTGATAAACTCCACCGTCCCGTTTTTGTCTGTGCGGTAGATGTTCCCCTCTCCCACTCGTTCCGAGAGTCTTTGCAGGACCTCTTTATTCGGATGCCCGTAATCGTTATCGGCACCCACGGAAATGACTGCCACCTCTGGATTTACGGTGGCTAAGAACTCCGGGTTGGTGGACGTGTTCGAGCCGTGGTGCCCCACCTTGAGAATAGTGCTTTCAAGATGTGCCCGCCGGCTGGTCAGCTCAAGCTCCCGTTCCGCAGGTACATCCGCAGTTAGTAAAAAGCTGATTTTCCCGCGACTCACCCTCAGCACAACCCCTTCTGCATCTAACGATGCTTCAATATCAGAAACGACCGGATTCAATACCTCAATCGATAAATCACCGTTGCCAAGCTCTATCAATTGACCTGCCAGGGCATGGGTGACTTTTATGTTATTCCGCTCTATTAAGGTGGTCCACTCTTTCCACAGGGGTGAATCGCTTGCCGCATCGGGGTATAACACCTGTTTTACGCGGTATCGTCTGAGCAGTTCAACCAGTCCCGCGAGGTGGTCGGTGTGGGGATGCGTGAGAATAACCAGGTCGATGGTCCTGTCCCAGAAAGGCATTTTCTGCCCTAGCTCCAGCGTGACAGCGCGCGGACTCGGACCACCATCGACCAGGATGTCCTGGTTTCCGTTACGGATGTGGATAGCGTCCCCCTGGCCCACATCGAGGAAGCTGATGTGGACACGGTCGTCCGGCATACTGGCGGCGAATGCAGGGGCCAGGACCGCCAGCACCAGCAGGGGCGGCGCCGACCATTTCAAGGGTATACGGACGAGGAAATCGATGACACGGTCGATGGCATTTATAACTTGCTTTCGTTTGGGGAAGAGCCAGAAAACGAGCACGAGCAGTACGAAGTAGCTCCACAGGACTACCGGGCTGATGTCAACGTTTACTGCCGCCGCTGGCAGGCTGGCAGTCCATTTGACCACGGTGAGCAGATAGGTGAGAAACAGCCATGCCAGCCAGCCGGCGATGTTCCCGAGCGGCACCGCGATAAGACTCAGCCCGACGGCTGCCATCCCGGTGATAAATATCACTGACAACAGGGGCGTCAGCAGGAGAGTCGATACGGGCGCCACCAGAGAAAACACACCAAAGTAGTACGTTATTACCGGCCAGACAACCAGCAAAACACCAACGGTAACCGCCAGGCTATCCAGCACCCAGTTGACGGTCGAGACAAGCGCGCCTTCTTCACCGAGCCGCCGGTTTACCCAGGTGCGGGCTGATGCCTGAATCGGTGGAGCCACTGCAACCATGCCGAGCGTCGCCAGGAAGCTCAATTGGAAAGAGGCGTCACGCAGAAGAAACGGGTTGACACCGACCATCACGGCGGCGGCGAAGGCGAGGGCAGGGAGCGCGCTCCGCTGTCTACCGAGAATATCGGCGGCGAGGAACAGGGTGAGCATAATTGCCGCGCGCAGGACCGGCGGGTTCATACCGGTGAGCAGGGTGTAACCCCAGGTGGCGGTAAGCGCCAGCCAGGCATAGGTATAGCGCCGCTTGCCGAAGAGCCAGATTCCCGTAGCGATGAACATGCCGGCGACGATATTGAGGTTCATACCTGATATGGCAAGGACATGAGTCGTGCCTGTCCTGGTGAAATCGTCGTTGACTGACGGAGGGATATTGCTCCGGATACCCAGGATAATACCCTGCGCCAGTGACGCCTGCGGCTCCGGCAATACCTGCGTCATTTTTAATGCCAGCATCTGCCGCAGGGAATGGAGTACAGCCAGCGGTCTGAATCCCCTGCCGCGTTCGATGACGCTGATGTCAGGGAAAGACATTATCGAGGAAACACCTTGCCCTTTGAGATAGCCGGCATAATCGAAATCCCCCAGTAATGGAGGCGTTTCCAGTTTGCCTCTCACTTGAAGGGTTGTGCCATACTCACCACTAAAATACCGGGGTACGAAGACCATCACCTTACCGTTGACCTTCTTCCATCCGCCCCCGGAATCCATTTCAGTGACAGTGACCGTTAGACGCGTACTCTTATCCCTGATATCTTGCCCGGCGGAAACCATGCCCTTTAGCGTAACCGTTCCGCCGTCGTTGTAATACAGGACGTGATTTTCATTTACTGTTGGTTGGCTTGCCTGATACCAGATTGCGCCGCCGCCAAGCGCCAGCAAACATAGGCTTGCCGTGATGAGGAGCTTTCTTTGTTTGCGATAAAAGAGGAGGAGCGGCAGGGGAGCGAGCGCGGAGAACAACGACAAGACTGGCAGATTGAGCTTACTGCCCAGAAAGATGCCCGCAACCCAGGCAAGGCTGAGAGCAATCAGTAACATGCCGTCAACCTTCTCTCCCCGGCGCGGGGGAACCAGGGAGAAACCGTGTTATTGCCATAGCCATCAGTCCGTTACTGTAATCAGGTCTTTAATCTGGTTGTACACAGATTGCCCGATGCCTTCCACCTGCATCAGCTCGCTGGTATGCTTGAAAGGACCGTGTTGTTCGCGGTAAGCAATAATTGTCTTTGCGCGGGTGGTGCCGATTCCGGGCAAAGCTTCCAGGAGCCAGGGCTCAGCGCGGTTGATGTTTATTTTCTGCGGAATATTCTGTGCGCCTTTTTCGGGGACCGTCAGGTTGAGTGTTGAGTCGGCGCTAGATGTAGTACCACCAGCGGCTTTAAGGAGAGATTCGAGACTATCATCACCATCGTATGGATAAATTCCTGGATTTGCCACCGCCCCGCCGATGGCGATGTTGCCCTTTGACTGTTCCTCTGCGGGAAGCTTGATTTCAATGGGAACGGCAGGCTGGTACCGCACCCCGATTACCACCGTGCTGGCAACAATGACGATAACGGGCACGATAATGACCAGCACCCGGAGACGGTTGGGCTTGGTGGTTTCTGCCATTTGACGCTCCGCAGAGGTTTGCTACCCAATATTAGCAGAAAGCGGGAAAGATAATCACGCAGATGTATGTTGGGGATGCAATGTGATTACTAAAGAAAATAGAAAATCACACCCACAACTGTCATTACTATGAAAATAGTCTTCTTGTCATTCTGGAGGAGTCCCGATAATTCCTTTATTCCTTATCGGGACGACAAAGAATCTCAGGGTGGGGTGGCAGAAGCATTACCGACTGGCGAAAGTCACGACCTCACCGAGAAATTACGACTCCATTTCCATACTTCGTGGTGCCGATGCTATAGGGATGGCCGAAGAACTCCATGCCCACTGAATACACCGAACGAAAGAACCCGTGCCTTGAACAGTTTTCAATCCTGATTTCCTGATAGAGTCAGAAGGTGGCGGAAAGAGAGTTTAGCGGTATCAATCCGGTTCTGAGCCATAACTCCCCTCGTTTTCTGGTAGAGTTTTAGCTTTGGCTATTCGGATTTGTTGCGATTCCAGCCTTCGCTGGAACAAGGTTTAGAGTTTCCCGCCTGCGGCGGGCTGGCACTTCGGGCAAAAGTAAGTGCCCCGCCCCCGCACCACAATCCGTTTTATCGGTGTTCCGCAGACGTGGCATTTTTCCACCTGCCCGTGTGCCACATTGAATTCCGTTTGTGCCGTGCCCTTTGAGCCGTCCGGCCGGTAGTATGTAACGATACTGGCGCCTTTTTTTATGATTGCCGCTTTCAAAACTTCGCGGATTGCTTTATGCAACCGCTTTACTTCGTCGGCGGTCAGACTGCCGCTAATACGTTCCGGGTGGATGCGGGATGCAAAGAGGGCTTCGTCCGCGTACATGTTCCCCACCCCTGCCAGGAACTTCTGGTCGAGCAACAACGCTTTGATGGGCGCTTTCCTGCCCTTCAGCCGCTCCGCGAAGATTCTGACCGTGAACTCTTTCTCCAGCGGCTCCGGTCCCAGCTTGCTTTCGATGACGTTTGAGTCCTGGACCACCTTGAGTACGCCGAACTTGCGCGGGTCGCGAAAATAGATGTTCTGCCCGTTCTCCAGTTGGATAATGGCGCGTGTATATTGCGGTGGTTCGCTTGCGCCGGCAAACAGCGAGCCGGTCATCTTGAGGTGCACGACCAGAGAATCACCGCTATCCAGGTTGAAGAGCAGGTACTTGCCGTGCCGGTGTATTGCAGTAACTACGCGCCCGGTGACGCGGTCGAGGAACTCTTTGACCGGGGTCTCTTTAACAATGCCTTCCCAGAGCAGTGTGACGCCCTTTATCGTACGGCCGAGGACATGCGGGGCGATTTCATTCTTGACGGTCTCGACTTCAGGCAGTTCGGGCATCTATTTCTCCATTTCTCCCCAGTTCCGTCCGACCTTCACATCGACTTTCAGGGGCACGGCGAGTTTGATAGTGTTCGCCATCAATTCCGGCACCAACCGCCGCATCTCGTTCTGTTCCGTCTCCGGGACTTCGAAGACAAGCTCGTCGTGTACCTGTAATAGCAGCTTGCTCTTCAACTTGCGCTCAACCATCACGCGGTATATATCGACCATCGCTTTCTTGATGATGTCCGCGGAGGTGCCCTGCACGGGCATGTTGATTGCCATACGTTCCGCGGCTTCGCGCAGGATGCGGTTGGCGGAATTGATTTCAGGAATTGGCCGTTGTCTGCCGAGTATTGTCTGTACATAGCCTTCCCGCCGTGCCTGTTGTTTGGTCTCATCGAGGTACTTCCCGACGCCCGGATACTTTTCAAAATAGGCGCGGATGAATTTTCCGGCGTCTTCACGGGAAAGTTCTGTGGCTTGCCCCAGTCCGAACTCGCTCATACCGTAAATAACGCCGAAGTTCACTGTCTTGGCGAGACGCCGCATATCTGCCGTAACCTTTGCCGGTTCCACGCCAAAAAGCTGGCTGGCGGTGGTGGAGTGGATGTCCTCGTCCTTGCCGAAGGCATTCAGCAGGTTTTCATCCCGGGAAAGGTGCGCCAGGGAACGCAGGTCGATTTGTGAGTAGTCCGCACCGAGAAGCACACAGCCCGGTGGCGCGATGAATGCCTCCCGTATCTGTCTGCCTTGCTCACCACGGATAGGGATATTCTGAAGGTTGGGGTCGCTGGAGGAAAGCCGTCCGGTAGTCGTCCGCGTCTGGTTAAAGCTCGTGTGCACCCTGCCTGTCTTCGGGTTGATAAGCGCTGGCAGGGCATCGATATAGGTCGATTTTAACTTGGTTAGCTGTCGGTATTCCAGGATGTATTCGATGACGGGGTCGGCGCCGCGGAGCCCTTCGAGGATACTCGCCGCGGTAGAATAACTCCCGCCCTTCTTTTTCGGTGAGGGTAAGCCCATTTTATCGAACAGGATTTCACCCAGTTGTTTGGGCGAATTGATATTGAACCCCTGCCTCGCGGCTCTGTATATTTCCCCCTCCAGCATCTTGAGCTGTTCGCCCATTTGTTCGGACATCGTTTTCAATAGCGGCGCATCCAGCAATATCCCGGCGCGTTCCATATGCACGAGCACCGGCACCAGCGGCATTTCCACCTCATCGAACAACTGCCAAAGCTCTTTGCGCTTGAGTTCATCACCGAGTACAGTATTGAGCTGACGGGTCACATCGGCGTGTGCGCAGGAGAAATCCGCCGTTTTTTCAATCTCCACGCGAGACATCGGGATCTGCCTGGCGCCCGTGCCGATGAGGTCGGAAATGGGGGTCAGCTCCAGGCCGAGCCACTTGAATGCCAGCACCTTGAGATTGAGCGCCTGCTCCGAAAGGAGGTAGCCGGCGACCATCGTATCGAAGGTGAGGTTGTTTATCTCGATGCCGGCTTCCGCGAGCACGGTTATATCGAACTTGCTATCGTGAGCGGTTTTGGGCTTTGCATTTTCCAGCACCGGCTTGAGTCTGCTGATTACATCCGGGAGTGGTAACTGCGCCACACTGGAAAGACCGGTATGCCCCACGGGGATGTAATGTGCTTCACCATCAGCGGGTGAAAACGAAATGCCCACAAGCTGTGCGAGCATCGCATTCTGGTTGTCCGTTTCGACATCGAACGAGAAAGTATCCACCTCGCCAAGCCGTTCAACCAGTTTTTCCAGGGCTTCAGTAGTCGATACAATTAAGTAATCGCGTTTCCGCGGCGGAGTTTTTTTCTCCGGGATGGTTTCAGAAGGTTGAGCCGTGACCGTATCGGGGAGTTTTGAAAGCAGGCTGACAAACTCTAGCTCGCGGAGTAGTTCCGCCACACTGGAGCGGTCGAAATTAGACACCTGGCAAGCCTCGAGGTCGAGGTTTACAGGGGCATTGGTGACGATGGTTGCCAGCTCTTTGCTCTGTCGCGCCTCGGCTTCGTGCTCACGGAGCAGGTTTTGCAGCTTCGGCGGCGTTACCTCGTCAAGGCGCTTGTAGATTTCTTCGATACTGCCGGACTGCTGGATGAGTTTGACGGCGGTCTTTTCCCCGATGCCCGGCACCCCGGTAATGTTGTCCGATGGGTCGCCCTTGAGCGCTTTGTAATCAGCAATGAATTGCGGCGTGATGCCGTATTTTGTCTCGACGGCGGCGGAATCGAAGATGTCGGCGTCACTGAAGCTACCGCGGGCGCGGGGGTAAAAAACCTTCACTTTGTCCGTAACCAGTTGCATTACATCAGCATCGCCGGTGACGATGACGGTCTCGATTCCCTGTTCGCTTGCTTGCCTTGCGAGGGTCCCCAGGACGTCATCTGCCTCGAAACCCTCGACTTCATAGATGGGCATTTTGAATGCCTCTACGAGTTCGTGCACCCTCTTGAACTGCGGTATCAGGTCGGGGGAGGTCTCTTTGCGCGTTGCCTTGTACTCGCCATAGATGATGTGACGGAAGGTGGGTGCGGCTTTATCGAAGGCGATGGCGTAATGGGTGGGCTGAAGCTCGTTGAGCGCCTTGAGCAATATTTGCGCGAAGCCGTAGACCGCCCCCACCATTTCACCGGTCTTGCGCACGGTGAGCGGCGGCAATGCGTGAAAAGCGCGGTGGATGAGGGCATTGCCGTCGAAGATAACGAGGCGGGGGGTTTTCATGGGAACATTATAGCAGAGGGAGAGAGGTGGTGGAATAAATGGTGAGCGGCAAGGCGCTTTTAGTTACTGTCAATACAAGGTGGCCAGTTCGAGACCAGTACCGCCCACCATACCGTTCAAAAGGTAAAACTTTCGAGAAGACTTTTCCGCTAGTGTACTGACTAAGGATTTAGTAGGATTTGGCCGTAGAGAGGCCGGGAGATTCTTCCGGCTTTTTCCCATTTCTTTTGCATAGGATAACATTCAGATGGATCGTTGGTTCAACAGGATATGATGCGAATTTTGTCCTTTGAACGTATGCGGGGTACAGGTTTCAGTTGCTGGAATGGAATAGCAAATAAGTCTACATTATACTTAAGATAGACGAATAGAGTGGTGGGTGGGTAAAGATATTCATAAAAAGGTAGAGTTTGAATTCTAATGAGCAATAATTTTGGTATGTCTAAGCAACGCGGTTCAGCTTTTGAGGAGTTGACTGACCAATTCTGTGAAAGGTCATTTCTCCAAGACTTCTTATTTCTACGTCCCAAAAGGGTCAGCGTTAACAGGGAACTCACTGACCTGATGGCAATATTGGATGACAAATGCTTGTGCATCCAGATTAAGGCTCGTGGAAATGATTCCCCTCCTTCAGGGCTACGCCTTATTAGTTGGGCAACGAAGCAATTTATTAAAGCCGGTCGTCAAGCAGAAGGTGCTATTCGCAAGGTGAAAACCTCTGAGATATCAGCAGTACACCCATGGCGAGGAAGCGTTGTTTTTCATTTAGGCGATCTAGTTCCTGTTTGTGGAATAGTGCTGGTTGAATACATGGGACCACCCTTCGCGCTAACCCTTGAGGTGAAGCCCGAAAACTCTGGAGGAATTCCCATTCATTATTTTTCGCTTAACGATTTCTTAAACCTGGTAGATCTTCTTGGAACACTGCCAGATATTATTGAATACCTTCAGCAAAGGGCCGAGATTTCACACGATGTTAAAAGCATTATTGGTAATGAAAGAGATTTATATGCAACTTATCTTCTAGATGGTCATCTACGGTCAGATCTGAGCTACAAAGAAATTAAAAATAGGTGGGCTCACCTTATAGATGTAGAAGAGTCTTTTGAACGTAAACGAAAACATAATATTTTTGTCGATTTTTACAACGGACTTATCAGTGAGCTTCGCCACCAGGATCCAGACAAACTTTCGTATCAACCACCGGAGCTTGCGAACCATGTAATGCCTTTATCCGATAGAACGAGTTACCTGGAAATTGCTACTCGCCTGAATAAACTACCGTATACATACCGACGAGAGATTGGGAAGCACTTATTTCAAACAACAAAGGCTGTTAAAAGTGATGGTAAAACACGAATGTTTACGTACCGAGGCTTAGGTCAACCGTGGGTACTAACATTTCTTGTCACGCCAAATATGGATAGGACATTAAGGATAAGACAGCTACATTTATTAGTCGCATCAAACCAAATTCGATACGGATGCCAAAGTGTAATTGGTATAGCTTGTCCTTCTCTCGATTCTAATCAGGGCTTCGACTATGTTTTTGTAGATAAAGTAACCTACAGTGAAGAGGAAGTCAAGAAGTTAGCACCGACAATAACGAAGACTTCAGAAATTACAGTGTCTCCTTTTCCTAAGCCAATAGATGATTCTCTACTACCTAAAGATGAAGACTTCGAGTAAGAAAAAGTCTTAGTTACAATTCCATTTGGTACACTAAAGAGAAGGGCTATCCGTTGACTTTATTTTGAAACTAAGATTCAGTTCAGCCATCCTGATTCTATCTATCATCAAGTACTGCCCGGCTCCTTTCGTTTGACCCCCCACCCCACACCTTGCTACAATACAGCCACGTCCGTACCGAAATAACCAATAACCAAGAACCAAGAAAATTCGAATAATTCAATAACCAGATTTTCCCTGTTCAGCAGTGAAAGGTGAGGGCGTTACCGTGGGAGGTCTACAATGCCCGGCTTGAAACAAGACCTGATAGAATTAGCCATCAAGAAAGGCGCGCTGAATGCCCGGGTGACCACAAAAGAGCGGATGGCAGGTCCTCCCTCCGCCGACCCCACCTATTGCCTGCCGTCTGCCCGTGCCATCGTTGCCTTCAACATCGCCCTCGACCGCGATTGGATTCCGGACTACTTCGGCAAGGTGAGCCGTATGCCGTTCCGGTACGTGATGTACCACGCCTATCAGCTCTCCGGCTTTATCAGCCAGCAGTTGGCGGCATTTCTGCAATCGCGCGGGCACAAAGCTCAATCCCTTTCCCCTAACGGCGTTTACCGCCCGGATTCAAAACCCG